>NZ_JASJFG010000987.1:0-4121 GCF_030065375.1 Microcystis sp. M49636_WE2
AAATCTTCTCTTGACTGCACTTCTCGTTGAAGTCTTTCGGCCGCTTTGCTTGACAAAATCAGATTCATCTCTAAAAATAAAGTTAATTATTTAATATTATAAACCAACTAGATTTTTGGTTCTTCGTTACTTGGTATGGTTCGATAGGGGGGCATAAATGGACTAAATCCTTATCTGGCAAGAGATTTAATTGATTAGTTCGCTCTAGATCGAAAACAATTAACAAAAATCGCCAAATGTCTTTCTCTATAAGAGTTTAATTCCTTATAACCCTGTACATTGCATAAGACAAACCGAAGAACCCTAATTAGGTTTGAGATTCGGCCCTTGCTATCAGGGAGCAATGTTACGGTAAAAAACCGAGTTAAATACCAAAATTAGGCGTTTTTATCGACAAAATTGTCGAATCGAATTTTAAACAAAAACACGATGCTGTAGGGAAGGCATTTGTCGTCGCACTTGTTGCAGACGTTGGGGATTAATTTCGGCAATTGCCACTCCCGCTTCTTCCCCTGCATCGGCTAAAACCACACCCCAAGGATCGATAATCATAGCGTGACCGTGGGTGTAACGGCGTTCGTAATTATTGCCCGTTTGAGCAGGAGCTATTATATAACAAGTATTCTCGATCGCTCGCGCTTGTAACAAAACTTTCCAATGATCTTTCCCTGTAAAAGCTGTAAACGCCGCAGGTACAAATAAAACATCGGCTCCTTGCCGCGATAAATAGCGATAGAGTTCGGGAAAACGCACATCATAGCAAATCGAGAGGCCAATTTTTCCCAAGCTATCGGAGCCATAAATCGGCGGTAAATCGATTCCTGCCATGACTGTACTCGATTCCTGATAGGTGTTACCGTCCGGGACATTGACATCAAAGAGATGGACTTTTTGATAACGGGCTAATTCCGCACCGTTGCCATCGACTAAAATAGCGGTATTATAAGCCTTATCGGGAATACCCGTCACCGGCACGGGAAAACCACCCCCTAAAATAGTCACTTGAAACCGTTGGGCCATGGTGCGGAGGAATTTATCGGCTTTTCGAGCAATAGTCTCGGCCTGGGCGATTTTATCGCTTTCTGCCCCCATAAAAGCGAAATTTTCTGGTAAACCGATTAATTCCGCCCCTTTACCCACGGCAAGTTCGATCAACTCTTCAGCGGCAGCGAGATTTTTCTCTAAATCCGGCTGACTGGTCATTTGAATGGCGGCGGCGAGATAGGATTTCATGGGGGTTGAAGCTCTAGAGTCGGATAATCTCTGTAAAATTAATCATAACCTTCGATTATATCCAATTTCAGATATTTTGTCACCCCATGAGTAAAATTGTTTTCTGTGACTTTGATGGCACTATCACCGCCGTGGAAACTTTTGCGGGTATGCTCAAAGAATTCGCCCCCCATTTATCGGCTCAAATTATGCCCCAAATGTACGCCCGTACTCTGACTCTGCGCCGGGGTGTTCGTCAACTGCTAGAGTCGATACCGAGCCAAAAATACGCCGATATTCTCGCCTATGCCGAAAGCAAGCCAATTCGCCCCGGATTAGCCGAATTCCTCGCTTTTTTACAGGAGCAATCCATCCCTTTTATTATTATCTCCGGTGGCATCCAGGGCATGATTGAAACGGTCTTAAAACGGGAGGGACTATTAGATAAGGTGACGGCAATTTATGGGGTCAATCTTCATACTCAAGGGGAATATCTGCAAGTTCACTCCGATTGGGAAAATGAGACAGAATTAGTGGCTAAAGCCTTGATTATGGCCAAATATTCAGGAGTAGAAACTATTGCGATCGGTGATTCTGTCACCGATATTACCATGGCTAGAAAGGCCGATCTAGTTTTTGCTAGGGATCGTTTAATCGATTATCTGCAAGCGGAAAATCACCCCTATATTCCTTGGGATAACTTTTTTGAGATTCGCGAATATCTGTTATTGAGAGATTAGGGATTGGCTGTTAATTAGGTAGGGGTTAAAAATTGTCAGATACCCCCCTTGGATTAAGGGGGGATCAAAGAGGGCGAATGCAATTCGCCCCTACAATAATATTATTGCGCCAATGGTAGGGGCGCACTGTGGTCAGTGAGTTTATCGAACTGCGTGCGCTCTGTAATATAGATATTTCGACCAAATTGAGATGCACCCAAGATTTTTTTACTACCCTACTCTCAAGGGTAACAATAATTATAAATTTGTGTTGGTTTACACTTGACAAAATCGGGGGGGGGTAAAATACCGTTGTTGCTCTGTCTTGTCATTGAGGAACTAACTTAAAATTTAGTGATTGGCAATTTTGAAAAAACCAATTTTTCTCCCTTGCCAATGTCGCTTAATTTGAGATTTTTTCCTTTAAAGATCAGTCAGAACATTTGTTTGTTTATTTGTTTTGAGGAAACTTTCTAAACATGAAAACTTCGACTGTGCTAAAACTCTTGTTAACCTCTACTTTAGGTTTGTCCCTAACAACCACCTTCCTTGTGCGTCCTGCTGCTGCTGGTGGTTTTGTCAATGCTGGTTTTGAAGACGGTAATTTCAACGGTTGGACGCAAGGTAGTGGCTACTGGTACGGCACCTCGCCGTTACCGGTAGATCCGGATCACTACCAAGTAGGCGGATCCGACTACGATGCGAGCGCGGACGCGAGTGCGATCACCCACGTGGGTGATCTCGATCCCATCGTGGGAAACCTGATTAAAGGGGGGGTCGGGCCCACCGTATACATTGGAGATCATGCCGTGCGCATGAATAATCAAGTCAATAACAATTCCGTCAGCACTATCCGGCAATCGGTTAAGAACTACATGGACAACAATATCTACTTCGCCTGGGCGTCGGTTTTGGAAGCTTCTCACGGTTCGACCGATTCCGATTACTTCAGTCTGACCTTGAAAGATGACACCGTAGGGGATGTATTGATCTCGCGGGTGTACAACTCCTACAATAACGGCTCGATCTTCAAGGACTTCGGTACAGGCTGGTTCTACACCGATCAGTGGCAAGTGGAGCAATTAGATCTCCAAGCCCTCGGCCGGGTCGGTAACGATTTTACCCTGACCTTGCTGGGATCTGACTGCCCCTACGGTGGTCACGCGGGTTACGTCTATCTCGATGGTTTCGGTAAAGCTCCGCCTCAAGCAGTGCCTGAACCTGCTTCAGTCTTGGGTTTACTCGCCATTGGTGTTCTTGGTGCGGGTTCAGTCTTGAAGCGCAAATTAAAATAAAAAACTGGTCAATCTAGCCTTAAATTGGCAGCGATCGCTCTATATTGATAAAGTGCGATCGCTTTTTTGGGTTATAATAGTAGAAGTGTGAATGACTAAAGTAAAATTGAAAGTCTATCTTGATACGAGTGTTCTCAACCGAATCTTTGACGATCAGACTCAAGCCAGAATCTATTTGGAGTCAATCTCGATGCAATTAATTTTCCTGCTGGTGGAGAATGAAGCAATAGAAATTGTCTCTTCTGATGCGCTAGTATATGAAACCCAGCGAAATCCTTACAGCGACCGCCGCACTTTTGTCGAGCTAGTCCTGCAACAAGCTAGGCACTTTCAACTGATTACGGAAGAGGTCTTAGCAAGATCGCAGCAAATCGAAACCTCTGCTAAAATTAAAGGAGTAGATGCTTTGCATATTGCTTGTGCCGAAGCTATAGAAGCAGACTACTTCATTACCTGCGACGATCGAATGATTAAAAAATACAGTGGCACTCTTGCTGTTAAAACTCCTGTGGAGTTTGTCGCCATTATTTTCAACGCTTGAATTGAGAAAAATTACTATGAAAGTTCCAACAGATTTGACGATTCCTGAGATTGAGGAAATTAGAAAAGAGGGAGTTAAAGCTCTTGTAGAGAGATTGGGAATTGCTAAAGCGGCTTTCTTTCTAAGAGAAACAGCATCCCAACCTCTAAATTATTTAGAAATTAAAGATCAGTTATTTGGCGAAATGACAGCGAAGGATATTTACGATCAAATTAAAGGCGGCTATCACTGAAATGATTGAGGAAATTCGTCAAAAAGTTAGACAAAACCAATTGGAATTTTCTCAACACGCTGTCAATCAAAGTATCCTGCGTCAGATCAGTGTTCAAGAATTACGGGAGGCGATGGAACAAA
>NZ_JASJFG010000714.1:0-3466 GCF_030065375.1 Microcystis sp. M49636_WE2
AATATAATATAAAAATAACCATAATTGGTTATTAGTCGGGATTAACCACAGTAAAAAATAGCTAATTCCGAAGGGAATCGACCCCAATAACATCCATGGTAAGCGACGACCCCAGATAGTACGAGTTCGATCGCTCCACATCCCAATGATCGGATCGTTAATAGCGTCAAAAATTCTCACCACCATCAGCACACTACCGGCTAATCCTGCCGATAATCCTGCCACATCAGTCAGGAAAAATAGCAGGTAAAATACCGAGATATTGGCAGTGATAGCCGGTCCCAAATCACCAGCACCATAGGCGATCTTTGTGGTTAAATTGAGTCTTTCAGAAGTCAAGTGAGCCATAAAAGCAATTACAGAGATTAAGTAGGTAGGCACAATTATTTGTAGGATGGGTTAGCGGTAGCGTAACCCATGCGGGCGTTGGGTTTCATGCTTCAACCCAACCTACGTTCATTTTATATTTAATTCCACCCACCTACTTAAAATAAGCTTAACCGTTCTGGGGGCATTTGTAACCTTTGTCAGAGCAGTTGAGTAACTTTAATTTTTTTATCTCTAGTAATTCCCGAAAATATCCAGCGTTAAAAAGGGAAGATTCCTCGATGACACCGGGGAAAGAGAAATAGCTTTATCTTTGGCATCCGAGAAAATTCTGACTATTCTATCGCCTTGGTCAGCATTATGAGCTAAACTGGCTAATATCAGTTATTTTAGCTATCAGCATCCGAATTTCCCTGATTCTGGCAGTTACACGCAAGAAGAGCCACAAGATTGTTCTTTTTCGGACTGTTAGCGGTTAGGATCTATTACTTGGGAAACGATCGAAATAGATCAAGAAAGTGTGATAGTACAGATCAAAGATCGGGGAAAATTTTTTCGCCAAACCCAAAACTTTTTGACACTGACGTTCTATGATGCCTCATATATTCCTATTTTTAGAGATTTTTTCCCAAGAAGGTGGTATTCAATCCTATATTAAGGATGTTCTGCAAGCCTATCTCACTTTACCCGATTCTGAAGCGGCCGAGGTTTTTTTACTGCGGGATGCCCCTGATTGTCCTAATCCTTTTAAAAATCAAGGTATTACCTTTCATTACCTGAAAAATAACTCAGCAACTCTCGGACGCATCCAATTAGCCCTTAAGTTTTTAGTTTCTCTCCTCCAGAAACGTCCCCAACAGGTTTTTTGTGGTCATATAAATTTAGCCCCCCTCACCCGTCTTTACTGTCAAGCTTTAGACATACCCTACACCGTCCTCACCTACGGCAAAGAAGTCTGGGAACCTTTACCAAATTCCCAAAAACAGGCCCTGCAAGCGGCCGAATCGATCTGGACAATTAGCCGTTACAGTCGCGATCTTATGTGTAAGGCTAACGCTATCGATCCCAAAAAAGTAGCAATTCTCCCCTGTGTGGTGGATGAGGAAAAGTTTAATTTAGGTGAAAAGTCCTTGACATTAATCAAAAAATATGATATAGAAAATGCCAAAGTTTTATTAACAGTGGCCCGATTGTGGTCGGGGGATATCTATAAAGGGGTAGATGTTACCATTCGGGCCATGCCGACAATTCTAGAGACTTATCCCGAAGTAAAATATCTAGTCATCGGACGAGGGGACGACCTCCCAAGGTTAGAAGCTTTAACCAAGCAGTTAGGAGTGGATAAACAGGTAATTTTCGCCGGTTTTGTCCCGACGGAGGAATTAGCGGACCATTATCGTTTGGCCGATGCTTACGTTATGCCTTCCCGGGAAGGGTTCGGGATTGTTTACCTAGAAGCGATGGCCTGCGGTATTCCCGTGATTTCTGGAGATGAGGACGGTTCAGCAGAGCCGCTCCAGGATGGTTTGGTGGGGTGGCGCGTTCCCTATCGAGATGCCGAAAAGGTGGCTAAAGCTTGTTTAGAAATTTTGTCAGGTCAGGATCAACGTTGTCACCCGCAATGGTTGCGTCAACAAACTCTAACTAAATTCGGGAAAAAGACTTTACGAGCAAAATTAGAGCAGTTAATCTAAATCCCTATGCTCTATGTTAGTGCGGGTTTTGAGGCGCATCCCAGAGCTGCACGGGTAGGAGACCCGTTTTACATAGATTCTCTAATTTTATCTGTGGGCTAGGCTTCTAGCCCGTCCTTCCTGTCATTCAACCAGTTTACCTAAATTACACTAAATCCGGTTATTAAAAACTGCTGATTGTCGGTATTCCTGCAAATGTAAGATGCACCAGGTCAATTTATTGCGGGGGAACCTAGGAGCGAAGGTGATAATTTCGGTCAAAGAAATAAGTAGAGGTAGAACCTCGCTTATCTGCGTTGCCAGCTATAACCTTGCAACCAGTCAAAAATATTTATATAACCCATAACTATCTTAAACATAAAAATCAATAAAAAATGATGATTAAATACCCCTTGACGTCCCCCCCCTTTGTGATATTTTTTGCTGTGGGATATTGGCGCAAAACTAGCGTTAAATATGACCATAATTTTCTCCTATTACTGTCATCGAATCCATGAAAAAATTACTGACAATGTTAACCCCCTTGACTCTGATGGGGTTGGCCGGGGTTACTCCTGCTCAAGCGGCAATAGTAGCTGGTTGGAATCAATTTACCACTGATGGGGCATCTTACCCCAAAGCGGCGGATACGGTTGGCACGAATATAACCAGCACTGGGTTAAACACCGCCGGGATACGTCATTTATCCTCACAATTTGTAGGGTTCAATTTTGCTCTTGGCGGTTTTGGTACTGCTTCAGATGGCTCAACTGGCTCATGGAATACAGGTAGCACTGTTAATACCAACCAATACGTCGAATTTGCCGTACAACCCGGTGCAGGTTTTCAGGTCGATTTTACTAACTTACAACTCAATGCGAAGCATGATGACACGCAGCTAGATTTGGTCTTGCGCTCTAGTGTTGATGGGTTCACCAGTAATTTAGGGACAACAGTTAGCTTAACAACTGCCTCTAATACCTACAGCTTTGACCTAAGCAGTTTAGCACCCCAAACCGGACCGGTGCAGTTCCGTCTCTATGGACTGAATGCTGACTCCTCCACTGTCTTCTTCTTTGGTGAAAACTCCACTAATGTTGCCGGTGGTGGGTTTGTGGCTCTTAATGGGGATATCACTCCTACTCCAACGGTTTCAACCCCGGAACCTAGTGGTATAGTGAGTTTAATCGCTGTTGGTGCGTTGGGTGCTGCTTCTCTTCGTCGTCGGGGATAAATTATCCTTGGCAGGGGCAACTACAGAGGGTTTGCCCCGATATCTTGATATAATCGGGAGTGATAGGTCAATTATCTTTTCTGAATAGAGGAAATATGCAGATAAAAGACATGACTCCCCAAGAGTTACAAAGTTTAATCCGTAATACAGTAGATGATACTCTAGATGAATACTTTGGTGATCCGGATGAGGGAAAACAAGTTAAAGAATCTTTTAAAGAAAAGTTATTAGA
>NZ_JASJFG010000809.1:0-6872 GCF_030065375.1 Microcystis sp. M49636_WE2
GCACCCCCCTTATCAAGGGGGGCAGGGGGGATCAAACCCCCCTTATCAAGGGAGATCCCCCCGCCTATCGGCACCCCCCTTATCAAGGGGGGCAGGGGGGATCAAACCCCCCCAGATAATTGACCCCCTAAACCAATACACTTGTGCTATAGCTTGCCCAAAAAAATTCCAGAAAAGGGAATGAGGGAAAAAAGGGAAAAAAAAGGGGAAAAGGGTTACAGGGTTCTCCCAGCACCGCACACCACCCGAAAACCGTCGTAGTTGACGTAGTCGCGGCGGTAGTTGATGTTGCGGTAAGCAGAACGGCAGTAATTTGGATTGTTGTACCAAGAACCGCCCCGCAATACACAATATCGGTCATCTATCAAGAGTTCATTTATACTATTTAATAAATTTTCATAACGATTATCAATATTTTTTTCGTCCCAAACGCTCCCGTCTGTGGGCGGTGCGCCTTGATAATCACCGTGCCACGGATCTAAACACCACTCCCAAACATTCCCGTGCATATCGTACAGCCCAAAGGCGTTGGGGGGATAGGAGCGGACGGGGGTGGTTTTATTTGGGGATTGTTTCGCCTTTTCTTGTTGATAGACCTTTGAACTATTGTAATTCGCCAGTTCTGCCGTGATCGTCTCGCCAAAGTGGAAGGGGGTGGTTGTTCCCGCTCTACAAGCGTATTCCCACTCGGCCTCGCTTGGTAAACGGTAATTTTTTCCCGTGTGACGGGACAGACGAGCGCAGAATTCGATCGCATCGTACCAACTCAGGGACTCGACGGGGTTGTTATCACTTTCCTTAAAACGCGCGGGGTCTGGATCGAGGTCTTTTCCCTCCCTCGGTAGGTGGGCCACGAACCGCCATTGCGCCAGGGTAATCGGAGTCTGGCTCAGGTAGAAGGCACTGACCCTCACGAGGTGTTGGGGTTTTTCAGACTCGTAATCGTCCTTTTCTCCCGGTGAACCCATCAGGAAAGTTCCCCCCGGGATAGCAACCATGGTCAGGGGTTCGATTTCCTCCCCTAGGGGTTCCTCGTAGTAGTAGGCCTCCAGGGGTTCTCTTTTGGTAATTTCTCCCCGTTTATCGACGTATAGGGTCTCGAAGGTGAATTTTAGGAGTTTTTCCGGGGTCAAGATTTCCTGTTTTCGCTGCCTCACTCTCTCCTCGATGTTTTGGGCGATATCGGCGTACTCTCCCCCCCAAGTGCGGAGAACAGCCGCGTCCACCTCAGCGAAATAGAGAGAGCGATCGCTGACTGCATCCGCTAGAGAACCCTGTGGATTGGGGATTAGAGCCGAAAAATCGCGAAATTCGCCGTAATGGTCGCGAATATAATCGCCGATGCCCCGCCAAATATCGATCGTGCGCCGGTTGGCACTATCTGCCAACAGTAACTGACGAATGCCGGGGTAAAAATCGTACCAAGCATCCGGAACCGTCGCTCCCTCCGGACTAAAGGTAGATTTTTCGACCAGTCCGCTAAAAAAGACCTCCGCTAGATGCCAATGTTTACTATCGGGTAAAAATCGCCGCTGTGCCAATCGCATCACCGGAGGAATCAGGGGAACGGCCGCCAGCACTTTAGCCAGTTCTCGGGCCAAGGGACTAGCATCGATTAAAAAGCCTCTCAATAACTCTTCCGGGGGTTCCGCTTCCGGAGCGGCTGCCTCTTCTTCTCCGGTTTCACCCATATTCACCCCCGCAGTGGTTGCTCCCATTAAAACCCCCTGAATGGAGTTACCACCGCTCCCAGCGATAAATTTCGCCCAGGTTGCAAAGTGAGCAGGGGATAGATTGAAAATGGGGAACTGATAGAGAATCTGCTTCGTGCGGAGTTTTTCCCCCACTTGCAGTATTGCATTGGCAGAAGCGGGACCCGGTGCAATCAAAGGCCGGAGTATTGCCCCCTCTAAAGCGGTTCGTTGCCATAGCTCCTGCGGGAAAATGTGAGCAATGGTGACGGGGTGTTCTTTTCCCAGATCCGCTAGGGTGGCGAAGGCAGACCCCGATCGCCAAGCTTTCCCCAAAGTATCGGTTAGGACGATAAAAAGTCGGTTTCCAGAGGGTGCAACCAGACTGCGAGGGTTCCGTTCGATTTGCCCGGCACCGGAAAGCAAACGAGCTTCATTTTCACCGGTCTCGAACCACCAAACCCGCACGTCCCTAAAAAAGCCTTGCCAACGGAAGAGGGTGGTCATTCCCCCCGCTAGATCTCCCCAAAATTCCATCGGGGGAGAGCGATCGATCAACAGGTGAACCTCTAACCAACGTTCTAGGGGGGGACGGAAAGCGAGCATCGGTAATCCCCCCGCTTCGGCCGTCCGTTCCACTGTAACCTCGATATCCAACTCGTCGGCCCGTAATCCAGGCACGCGACGCGCTAGGGGGAGAATTGCCTTACTGATGGCGGTGGGTTCGGGTATCGGAAAGGGATCGGGGACACGAACGGGAGAAGAACGATCGCTCTCGACCGAATCGCGCTTCCGGGAGGTCTGCATCGGGCGATCGATGTTTTCGGGATAGGCAACGGGGAGCGTTGACTCGATCGCTCCGGGGGGAGGGGTTTTTTCACCGCTGCCGGATGACCGGTTATCCTCCTTATCATTAGATGAGGTTGCTTCCGACTGTCCGGGCTGCTCCATCGACCAAGGCGCGATAATTCGATCGAGGTAAGCAGCGCACCAGATCAGTTCTGCCATTTCCCTCTCGTCTTCCCACCAGATAGCTTTTTTCCCTTCCATCTCTCCCCCTACCCTTGCAAGGATTTAAAGATGGTGTCTAGCAGCGATTGGCGATCGGTGGCGGTGAGGTCGTTTCCCTGTAGTAACAGATAGACCGCGTTGAGCAGTTGATCGGTGGCTAGTTTGTCTTTGCGTTTAATTCGATCGAGAAATTTCCGGATCAGATTTCTGGCCGGTTCGTCCAATTGATTTAGGCGCTCCGGTGGGAAACGTTGCTCTAGTATGCGATAGAAATCATCCTCGTTGTCGGGTTGTTCGAGTCTTAAACGCAAACATCGACGCAGGAAAGCAGGGGGAAACTCCCGGGCCTCGTTACTGGTCATGAATACTAGGGGGAACTCCTGACAAGACACACAACCTCGATCGATCGGGATTTTTTCCTCGCTGTCATCCTGTTGACCGCGATAGGGAAGAACGGATTGGTCGCCGGTTTTTAATCGTGTCAATTCCGGGATCTCAAAAAATCCCTCCTCGAAAATATGGAGGAGATCGTTAGGCATATCGATATCGCTTTTATCGATCTCATCAATTAGCAGCACCGCCGGTCGTCCTGGACGGGATCGATAAAAAGCCATCCCCATGGGGCCTAATCTTAGATAGCTGCCGATATCTGGTTCCTCGTACTCTCCCCCCTCTCCCACTTTCTGTCTTTGTAGGGAAGCTTCCTGTAACCGTCCGATCGCATCGTAGGCATAAAGACCCTCTTTAAGGGTGGTGCGGGAAACGATCGACCAACGGTAGGGGCCGGGTAGTCCCAATTCCCGCGCCACTGCGTAGGCCAGGGAAGTCTTGCCGGCGCCGGGGTTGCCCTCGATCAGTAGGGGACGACGCAAACAGAGGGCAGCATTCACCAATTCCACCGCTTTCTTATCCGCGACGAATCCTAAAGCCCTAGGGTCGATTTTTCCCTGTTCGGGCGGTATTTCCTGCGATTTTGCCGCTTTTGTCCATGCTTCCGGGGATAGGCTAAAACTGCGCCAAGGGGGTGGCGGTGGGATGCGATCGAGGTGTTTTCTTTGTTCTTCGGGTGTGGGTAAACTATCGGCACTCAGGGTCAAACCCCGATAGATGCGAAGGTCTTCTGGTTTGGTAACTGGTTTATTGGCCATTGGATTCCACCACTCTCGTGTTTAGAGGTCTTGGTCTCGGGGAGGGTTTGGGGTATAGATCGTCCCAGAAAAGGGCGATTTTTCGCTTGTTTCTGCGTAATTCTTTGATCTTATCGGGCCAGTTTTTCCATTCCGAGGGTTTTAGATCGTTATCTGTCATCGGTTGATTGGCGTTTCGACTCCAGACGGCGATCGGCAGGGATTCCACGATCTCTTCCAGATCGGCGATCGATGGTTCGGTTCCGATGTAGTAATCTTTCTGGTCAAGATCGCTATTATTTTCCCATAAAGCTCTCTTGATCTCCTCGATCTCGTCGCGTATCTCTCGGAAATCTTCATCAAAATAGCGATCGAAGGAGTTAATAAAAACAGGATACTCGTATCCGATAGATGGCCACTCACCGCATCTAAACTTAATATCTTCTAGGGAGTGTTTCAGCAAAGCAAATGGAAGGAAAAATTCAATCTCTAGTCTCACTCGATCGGGTAAATAGTAAAAAATTTCAGGAATTACCTGATAGAAACTATCTTGCATTTTTTCTATCATAAAATCTTGTTCTTTTTTATAGATATTCCATAACTTAATTTTATTGTTTATTCCCACAAAAAACATTGTATTTACATGAAAATATTCTGTTTGTAAGCCAGTATTATTATGTTTATCAATTGCGGGTGAGATTACAATTTGTATTCTTCCTTCTAGTTCGATATTTTTATTAAATTTATCCCACAATTCTATCGCATATTTTTTGATTGTGTCTAACTGCACACCATCCCTATATCGAACAGCTTCACCTTTCCAAGTATCAATATTTTCAGCAATATCTAGGGTTTCATTCTTAAATAACTTCAATCTGCACCATTCAGAAAATAAAATCAAAGGACATATTTCTTTATTAACTGGCTTACTAGACAAATCTTTTAGTTTTTCTATAAGCTCTTGTATGTTTGAAATAGATGACGATTTGGGATCTTCATAGACTAACAGAAAAGAGTTGATTAAAAATAAACTATTATCGGAATTAATATTTAAAATATTGAAAAGTTTTTCGATTAAATTAAATCGTTGATTTTCCCATTTTTGGTCAGCTTTAGGATAAGTAGGAAAAAAGATAGCATGGGTTTCAATTCCTAGCGCAGAATAATTAACACGCTGATTACTGTCAACATTTTGGTTCATTTTATGAACCAACCAACCTAGATCGACATATCCAGAGTGGGAATAAAAATCGATCGCTTCTATATCATCGAGAGCTTGTTGCAGCGATCGGGATAAAACGCCTTCGATCGCTGTATCTTTTGCCCTACAAGCTGCCATAACATGAATAGCTATATTAGCTCCTCGAACCGCTTCATATTGTTTGATCGCATCGCTAACGAATTTTATAATATCTCCCGCACCACTTTGGGAGTAACAAGTATCAATAATATAGAGAACTTGAGAGATGGTTACTTGGTTATTTTTAATAGGACGAACTAAGTCTTGAGTCGGTAAAGCCGTTGAAGGTATATCGTCACTATTTGTGTCTTCCAGTATGAGATAATGTCCATCCCCTTGACAATATTCGCCATGACCAGAATAGTAAAAAATAAGAATATTTTTCGTTCCATGCCGCTCTCTATCCCGAAGCCAATTAGGGAATAATTTTTTAAGATCGTTAGTTGTGGGATTCAAGTGTAAACTTGGCAGAACTCTTTCATATCCAAAACCACTGGTAAACAGACTGTTCACCAATTCTAAATCCGTCTCGACGCTGGGTAATTGCTCGAATGCGTTGTAATCCTTTGTCCCACAAGCGATTAGATAATACTTGATTTCTTCATCCATATCATTACCCATCAATCGATTAACCCCGATCGAATCGCTTCCCCAGTTTCAACCGCCGTCAGATACCTTTTGGCATCGTGAGCCTCGCAGCCATTATAAACTAACTTATCCTCGACAGTTCCCTCAAATAAAGGGTTGAGTTGCTTTGTCAACGCCACCACATCGCCATTGTCTGCGATATTCACCCATCTTTCCACATTTCCGGGCCAGCGCCCCAGGTTATTGCGGGGGGATGGTTGCAGTCGATCGAAAATTAATTGTCTTATCCCCAAAGGAGAACCGAGAGTGACAAAGACTTTAATCGGCCATTCTGGATGCTGACATAAAGTTTCGTAACAGACGATCGAACCGAGAGAATGAGCTACAAGTACCCGCGTATCTTCTTCATCGATACATTTTATTACTCGCTCTTGAATCTGCTGTTTTAGCTCTCGATTGTGTAAATAGCTCCCCACTTGCTTAAGATAAGAAATAACCAATTTCTCGGCAATGCTACCGAAAAACCGAGATTCACTTAACCCCGACAAAGCTCTCTGGATAATTTTCGGGGTAGATTTTTCTCTCAAAAGGCTATCTGCATTGGGATGATTATTTTCTAATCGTTCCGTTTCTTGCCACCACGACTGGAGTAATTCTTTTTCCCAATCGGAATCGACATCATTAACATCGTAGTTCGGGATGCCGATCGCTTTCGATTTTCCCCGAAAAATATCTCCGTAAAACGCACAACGAAAATCAGTATCGGACTGTAACTCGGTTCCTGCGAGTTTCAATCCATCCTTGAGACTTGGCAACCACTCAGCAGAAATCGTGTGGCTACCCCTAAATTCTTGCGCGATACCGTGAACACCGACAATTTTAGCCATGATCGTGCGGTTACAGGGCTTCCCTATCCCTGTTAATTTTCAATTTTAAACGGTTTTTCCCACTTTAGAACAAGAATAAAATAAGTAGCTGGTTATATAGCGTTTCTGATTTATAAGAGGTACATTCCCAATCCTGAACAGCTTAATCAGCAAAGGTTTAAGTGTGCCGCACAGATGCGAGAACCGCTATAATTAAATTAAAAATGGATTTTAGGTTCGATCCCCCCTTAGTCCTAGAGTTGATTCATAGTAGGGTTGATTCATGAATCAACCCTACCCTTAGTCCCCCCTTGATCAGGGTGGTGTCTGATAATTTTTAACGCCTACC
>NZ_JASJFG010000352.1:0-7394 GCF_030065375.1 Microcystis sp. M49636_WE2
CGATCGCAAAACTATTCAAGTTAACCAACCTTTGCACCATAAAGGGGTGACTTTTTATCAAACCAGTTGGGGAATTGCTGGGGTAAAAGTACAGGTGAATAATAGTCCGATCCTACAGCTACCGATGGCTAGTTTAGACACAAAAGGTAATGGACAAATCTGGGGAACTTGGATTCCGACTAAAACCGATCTTAGTGAGGGAGTTTCTCTTTTAGTCAGAGATTTACAAGGTACGTTAATTGTCTATGATGCTAAGGGAGATTTAACCTCTGCTGTGCGAGAAGGAATGACGATTCCTATCAATGGAGTTAATCTAAAAATAGTCGAATTAGTCGGCAGTACAGGTTTACAAATTAAGGCAGATCCGGGAGTACCTATTGTCTATTTAGGTTTTGCTTTATTGATGATGGGAGTGGTAATGAGCTACTTTTCCCATTCCCAAATTTGGGCTTTACAATCGGGCGATCGCTTTTATATTGGTGGTAAAACTAATCGCGCTCAAGTCGGTTTTGAACGGGAAATAATTGATACTATCGAAATGTTAAAGTTAAAGTAGAATTGACGTTAATTTGGTGTCGTTTCCCGATCAGTAGGTAGGTGTTAAAAATTTTCTGATCCCCCCACCTATCGGCACCCCCCTTATCAAGGGGGGCAGGGGGGATCAGAGGCAAAATCTATCTTATATTTAATTAGAATCACTTACTTAAAAAGTTCTGTTTATCTATCTTTTGTCTTTTGCCTACCCTAACCAAGAACTTAATTTTGTTCAATCACTTATATGCCAGAATTGCCAGAAGTAGAAACGGTGCGTCGCGGGTTAAATCAAGTTACCCAGGGCAAAAAAATTATCGGTGGGGAAGTATTATTACAGCGTACCCTAGCCTATCCTAATTGCGAGGTAACTTTTCTGCAAGGAATTGCTCAGACTACGATTACCAATTGGCAGCGCCGAGGCAAATATCTCCTCGCCAATTTAGATAATGGTAGCAGTATCGGGGTTCATCTGCGTATGACCGGACAATTGCTCTGGGTAAAAGATACCACTCCCCTGCCGATTCATACGCGCTTACGCTTCTTTTTTGCTAATCAGCAAGAATTGCGCTTCGTCGATACCCGCACTTTCGGGAAAATTTGGTGGATTGCCGCCGATAAAACCCCAGAAAGCGTGATTACTGCTCTCAAAAAACTGGGATTGGAACCCTTTGATCGCAATTTTACCCCCGATTACCTCTATAGTCACTGTCAAAAAAGTCGTCGTCCGATTAAAACTTTTCTCCTCGATCAAAATGTGGTGGCAGGAATTGGTAATATCTACGCGGATGAAGTTCTTTTTAAAAGTGGTATCCATCCCCAAACTGCCGCTAATCTCTTGAAAATTGAGCAAATAGACTTATTGACAAAAAACATTATTTCTGTCTTGGAAACCGCGATCGCTGAAGGCGGGACCAGTTTTAGCGATTTTCTCCACGTTACGGGAGTTAATGGCAATTATGGGGCGATGGCCTGGGTTTATGGTCGTACCGGCGAAAATTGTCGTCTTTGCGGTGCAACTATTGCCAGAATTAAATTAAGTGGGCGCTCGGCTCATTTTTGTCCCCAATGTCAAGTCTCAAGGGAATTATGAATTATGAATTATGAATTATGAATTATGAATTGGGGAGAAAGGAGAAGGGATGCCTTTTGCCTATTGCCTTTTGTCTCCCGTCTCGGAGTCTCCTCGATTCTGCTGTAAGCTGATAGCTAGATGGTCAGGTCACGGAAATCGATGCAAAGTTCACTGAAAAGGATCATCATCGGGGCGAGTTTTTTTCTCGCTACGGTAGTCGGGGCAACTATCGGTTATATGGCCTACGGTTGGAGTTTTCTCGATGCCGTTTATATGGTGATAATTACCATATTTGGAGTAGGTTTCGGGGAAGTTAAACCGATTAACACTCCTAGTCTGAGAGCTTTTACCATGTTAGTTATCGTCTGTGGGACTACCTCGGCCGTTTATGTGGTGGGAGGGTTTTTTCAGATGCTCACCGAGGGAGAAATTAACAAAGCTTTTAGCGATCGCCGGATGAATAAAGAGATGGAATCCTTAGAAAATCACGTCATAATCTGCGGTTTTGGGCGCATAGGACGCATCCTAACGACTAAATTGGCAAAAACAGCCCAATCCTTTATTATCGTCGATAATAACCCCGATCGCATTCGATTAGCTCAGGAAAAAGGTTACATAACTCTTAATGGTAACGCCACCGATGAAAGTATTCTCCAGAAAGCCGGCATCGACAAAGCGCGAGTTTTAGCGACTGTGTTACCCGATGATGCCTTAAATGTCTTTATCACTTTAACCGCAAGAGAACTCAGTCCGCAACTATACATCATCGCCAGGGGAGAATATCCCAGCACTGAGAAAAAATTAAAATTAGCTGGAGCCGATCAAGTGGTTTTACCTGCTACCATTGGAGCAGAGAGAATGGCCCATTTAATCACCCATCCGGCCGCGATTGATTTTTTACAGGAAGATGAAGGTAGACGCAATCTTAACGAATTATTAGCCGATATCGACCTGCAATTTGAAGAATACTCGATTTTAAGCGATTCACCCTTTTTGGCACAACCTATCAGTCAGATGGAAGTGCGGGGACAGGGTGCTTTTATTATCGTTGCTGTGCGTCAATTTGATGGTGGTGTCATCACCCATCCCGACAATTCCACCATTCTACAGCAAGGCGATACGGTCATTTTATTAGGTCATCGGGGCGATGTTCCTAATTTTGCCCGTCGTTATGCTCTGCGTCGAGAAATGCGCTATCGTGGGTCTTCTTGGTAGGATAGTTACCCAGAAAAAAGTTGAGCTTTTCTGGAATTAATTTCGCTGCCGATGGAGATAAGACTAGCTCACTAATTATCTCCAGAGACAGCTATGAAATTAACCTATCGCGGCATTGCTTACGAGAAAAATCCCACTGCCACCGTTGCTTCCAGTCCGCTGATTTTAGGCTATCGTGGTGTTCCCTATTTAAAAAACCGTGATGTCGCTCAAAGCATTGAGAAACCGGTAGCCGTTACCTATCGCGGTCAAGCCTATAATATCACTCAGTCTTTAGCTTCTTTGCCCATGTAAGAACCCTCTTTAAGTTTTTAACTTCTAGTTCTTTTTCAATCAATCTCTTTTAAATATTGTCAATTAATGATCACAGCAATTACCTTAGACGGGTTTTATCTTCCCTCTTTCCCCCTTGCTCAAAGGGGGATTTTTTTACTTGTTTTTGCTAACTAAAGAATATATATTCATAGTTAAGTAAATTAATCACAGGCAGTTCCGCAGTTCCGGTGTTCCCCTTTTCTGGGGTGTGAATTTAATTTTGTCGAACTGCTGATAGTTATCAGTTTTTTGTAGAATAGGGAGATTGAGAAAACGAATACCTGCCCCTATGATAAGATTCCCTTTGACTGGTCGCTATTCTGGTTTATGCGTCTTGCTCACTTTATTCTGGTTAAGCGGTCAATCTTTACCAGTGCGAGCGGAAAAAATCTATAATCCCGTCCCCCTCATCCTCAACAAAGAAATTAACGATACTCTCACCGACAAGGATATTCCCACGGGGGAGGGGGGGTTTGCTAGGGATTATACGGTAGATTTGGAAAAGGACGATCAGGTGGCCATCGATCTCAAATCGGAAAACTTTGATGGAGTTTTAATTCTCCTGGCCGACGATGGTTCCACTGTAGCAGAAAATGATGATGGTCCTGATGGTGGCACTAATGCTCTCCTCTTTGCACGCATTACCGAGTCGGGTAAATATATTATTCGGGTGAGAGCTTTCGGAGAAACCGGTGGGGGAAAATTTACCCTGAAATTAACCCGTTTACGGGCCGTGGAAGGCAAAAATTAGCTAATTATTGTCAAAAAAACCAAGAATAGAGCCTCTGTCCACTCTACCACCGCACCGTAGGTATCGCCAGTGTGACCGCGAAGACGACGATATAACCAGTAACCAGTAAGCAGAGCGAGGGCGATTCCAGCACTAATGGCGATTATTCCCCAGCTTAGACCACCAAATAGGGCGATTAACCCCCAAATTACTCCCCCACAGTCCCAGGGCAGACAAAAAGCCACTTTATGAAAGGCTCCCTTGCCGGTGGGTTTGAGGTAGGGATAAAGAGCGATCGCCATTACTTGCCCCCAACGTCCCCAAATTGGTGCTAAAATTAGAGCTAAGGCTCGATTATCGCTTAAATCAGTCAAAGCGGCGATTTTTAGCAGCAAAACCATAGTCACGGCCATGACTCCAAAGGCCCCGGTAACACTATCGGCCATGACCGCTAAACGACGCTGGGGGTCGGTGACAGCTAAACCATCGGCCGTGTCACTAACTCCATCAAGGTGTAGTCCTCCCGTTAGATAAACCCAAACCCCCACAAGGACAACTGCACGAGTCAGGGGTGGCATTCCCAGGCCAGCTAGAGTTATATCGAGCAAAACCAGAATTAGACCCAAAAATAAGCCCACTAAGGGAATCCATCGGGCAATTCTACCAAAATCCGGCCAAGCAATCGGAACGGGAATAATCGTGTAAAAAGCGATCGCACCTAAAAATGAGCGAATTTCTTGACAAATGAAGTTAAATATGGTAATCAATCCCCCCAATTCGCTCCCGGTATGTCATCGTTTCTCATAAAGATGAAGTATAACCTAATTTTGTATCGGCCACCCTGTGGGATTTTCAAAACATCTGAGAACACCTATAATAATTCGGCATAACAGACTTACTTGTAATTTTATAGGAAGAGTTCTTGTGATCGCTCTATAGGAGAGTAATATGCGGAAAGATTTTTTAAAAAATGTGTATTTAGTGTGAGATACGGAAAGTTTCCGTATATTATGTAGTTAGGCTTGTCAGTACGTCCCTCTGATAAGTCTATCTATAATCTCAACAGGGACTGCAAATGGAGAGAACAGTTATGTCCAATACAGCAAATTTGTTTATTGATTGGCAACAACAATGGCATACACCGCCATGGCAAGCTTGTGACTATCTTCCAATAGTTCCCAACAAATCGACAGTAAAAACACTGTTAGATGAAGCAAAATCATGTAATCCAAGCGTTACCTACACATCAAAGGGATCTGGTGATAGCGAATATCTAACCTCAATTGATGGGGTGGAAAATAATCAAGGGAATAACGGTTATTATTGGGTATATTTCGTCAACGGACAGATGCCTTCAGTTGGCTTTGCTGCATATAAACTAGATTCAGGTGATAGTGTATCTTGGGATTACAAACATTATAGCTCTGGCCTGAGACAGATGAATCAACCCGATCATCCTGCGAATAAATAATTAAGCCTAACAAGGGGTTCCAGTGGACGTCAAAAAGCTGCGCTCGTTTCTCGCTTTACTTTTTGACGCCCCTGAACCTAGGCGTTAGACAGATAAAGTTTTGAGAATTTCAAAGTAGTCCATCGTACACTCTGAGTTCTGCTACAGTCTGGGCTAGACCTTGCCTTTCATAAGCTGCCAGTAACTCATCAACACTTTGCGGGGGATTTCTTAAACTCATTCGCTGTTGCTTAGCAGCTTCACAGACCACTGAAGGAGCTAAATCAATCAGATGAATAATAAACTCATCGGGATGCTGAGCCTCGATACCATATTGCTCAAGAGTTGTAGCCGGAAAATCTGACAGATTGTATGTAACAATCACATCGGCTCCTGCACAAATGGCAGCCGCTAGTACATGACGGTCATTGGCATCTGGTAAGTTTAGCGATGGAATTAGATCTTTATAACCCTGAACGAGACAGTCACGTACATTACTGTTCATCAGAGCTTTTGTACGGTGAAGACGCTCCTCCGTGAGATCAGGTCTATTCTTCAAAACATTCCGAATCCACTCATCATGAATTTCATCAGTCCATTTGGCACGGAACAAATCTGTTATCGCTAAACGCATCAAAAAATCCCGTAGAGGAGCTGGATATAAAACACACGCATCGAATAATGCAGTGAAGTTGCTCACAATCAATAGCCCATGTCCAACTCTTGTGCTTCGCGTGTAAGTTCTTCAAGAGTTTGTAATCTTTTCTGGTCTATGTCATGCTTATAGGTCATGAGGTCGTCAAATCGAATCCGGCGATGAGTTCCCACTTTTCGGTATGGAATCTTGCCATCATCAATCAGACTGATCAGGAATGGACGTGATACATTTAAGATATCTGCTGCTTGTTGTGTCGTTAACTCAGCATATACAGGCATCAAAGTAACTGCATTGCCACGAGCCATTTGCGTCAGAATATCAGTTAAAAGGCGAAATGCAGACATCGGAATAACAACCACTTCTTCTGGCTCATTATCCGCCTGCACACGCAGTCTGAAGTCAGGCAAGGGGTTTCCAACAGGGCGTTTGCCTAGAAATCTTGAAAGCTGACGGCTTGACTCACGCGCAAGCTCTGTATCTGCCGCAGTCGGTGCAATTGTCTCTTGAAAATCAGCGATTCCAGTAGCCATTGTCTTGTGCCGCTCATACTGTTGATTGAACTCTTGTCCAGAGTACCACGGCCTAGTGTAGCCCAGATACGAAATAAATGCAACAAACGCAACAAACGAAAAGTATGTTTTTGCCACAACTTGCTCACCAGCCGTAGGGTGCGTTCCCTAATGAGGCTCCCACCGCTCCGGCGATCGATTTTGGGGAACGCACCATGCAGATTGATTGCAGCTGTGGGTTTAAGTGCGATGGCGAAGGCACTGCGTAGCAGTACGCTGATCTTGTCGGTTGGGTTGACGGCTGTTACCCAACACCCTCAAAACCAAGATTAAATAAGGTAGGATAGAGAGCGAAAAGATATTCTAGGTTGCCGTTAATGGAAGCGTCTATATTGAAACAAGTATTTTTGGGCATTTAACCGCCAGACCCACTGACAATCTGATCGTTGCTGCTAATATCAAGATCACCCAGGATTGGTGGAACGAACATAGTAGCTCATTTACGCTTTACGCATCAGAGATCGTTGAAGATGAGGCAGCTAAGGGAGATCCGATAATCGCCGCTCAACGGTTAAACTTGTTACAATCCCTAATGCTTCTCGAACTTACGGAAGATGCGTTTGAACTTTCGCAAGCGTTTCTGACTCAAAGCAATCTGCCCCTAAAGGCATCTAACGACGCTTTACATATGGCATTAGCAACCGTCTATAACTTAGATTATTTGCTAACATGGAACTGCAAGCACATGGCAAATGCCCAAATTCACCACCAGCTGGCTCAGATTAGTTCTGATCTCGGATATATATTGCCAGTTATTTGCACTCCTTATGAGCTTATTGGATATAACCTAGAGGTTTAGTCATGTATAAAAATGAAATTCTCGATGAAATTCACAAGTATAGAGAAGAATA
>NZ_JASJFG010001081.1:0-7297 GCF_030065375.1 Microcystis sp. M49636_WE2
ATATCAGCAAAATTTCACAAATTAAAACCGAATTTAGCAATCATGCTTATAATCAGTACAGGATTCTTTATGTTGTGCTAAACTCAAGCCCTTGAGAGACAAAGCCCTAGTTGCGATGTCAGCGAGAACACATTTAGCAACTCCCTACCCAAACCGTTAGTCATAACACTCTGGTAATGCCCCGAATACTTGTAATCGATGATGATCCTGCAATCGCGGAATTAGTCTCCATCAACTTGGAGATGGCGGGTTATGACGTTAATCCCGCAGAGGACGGGATTAAAGGCCAGGCCTTGGCCGTCCAGTTACAACCCGATTTAATCATGCTGGATTTAATGCTGCCCAAAGTCGATGGTTTTACCGTCTGTCAGCGTTTGCGACGAGATGAACGCACGTCCGACATCCCGATTTTGATGCTCACAGCCTTGGGACAAACCCAAGATAAAGTGGAAGGTTTTAACGCCGGTGCCGATGATTACCTGACCAAACCTTTCGAGGTGGAGGAAATGTTAGCTAGGGTACGCGCTCTCCTCAGACGCACCGATCGCATTCCCCAAGCCGCTAAACACTCAGAAATACTCAGTTTTGGACCTTTAACCCTGGTTCCCGAACGTTTTGAGGCGGTCTGGTTTGAAAGTGTGGTCAAGTTAACCCATCTAGAATTCGAGTTACTCCACTGTCTTCTCCAACGTCACGGTCAAACCGTTTCCCCTAGTGATATTCTCAAGGAGGTCTGGGGATACGATCCCGATGATGATATCGAGACTATTCGCGTTCATATTCGCCATCTGAGAACGAAACTAGAACCCGATCCCCGCCACCCTCGCTATATTAAAACCGTTTACGGTGCGGGTTATTGTCTGGAGTTACCCACCAATGAACAGGTGGTGCTTGATTCATCGGCGGCAACGGTTTAAACAGGGAGCAATTGTCTAGATAGGCAATAGGGACAATTGTTTCCTCGCTCCTCCTCTTCAGATTGAGAAGGTTTGACCGGCGGTTCGGTTTTGATGGCTATGGCTGAGGCCTCTTTTTGGCCCTGACTATAACCAGGGGAAAACACCCCCAGCAAGTCAGGACAATGGCGGGAGTAACTATGGCTGGCTGAATAAATCTAAAAACCTTGTTGGGTAAGACTTTTAGACCTTTTAGAAATCAAAAAGTACCGCATCTGGGAGTGATCGGGGGGAAAATTCAGGGACTTTTTCCCTGAAAATCGGTAAAACCCTACACCCCACACCCCACACCCTGCCCCCACAAAAAACTTTTTGCCGCAAGTCCTAACTACTGGTCTAAGGTAAATCCGTCGCCCCCATCAAAAAGCGATCGCATTCCCTGGCGGCCCCGCGACCTTCATTAATCGCCCAAACTACCAAACTTTGACCACGACGACAATCCCCTGCGGCGAACACTTTCGGTAAGCTAGTGGCAAATTGACCGTGTTCGGCCTTGATATTGCTGCGGGCATCCTTTTCTAAGCCTAAATCATCGAGTAAAGGCTGTTCTGGTCCCAAAAATCCCATGGCCAATAGAACTAATTGCGTCGGGATGACTTTTTCTGTTCCTGCTACCGGTTGGGGGATAAACTGCCCTTTTTCGTTGCGTTGCCATTCCACCTGTACCGTGTGGATCCCTGTGACGTTACCCTCGCTATCCCCCTCGAATTTAGTCGCCGTGGTGGTATAAACCCGGGGGTCATCACCAAAACGCGCGGCTGCTTCCTCTTGTCCATAGTCCAGACGGTAGGTTTTCGGCCATTCGGGCCAGGGATTATCGGCGGCCCGTTCTCGGGGCGGTTGCGGCATAATTTCTAATTGGGTGACGCTACGGCAGTTATGACGCAGGGAAGTCCCCACACAGTCGGTTCCCGTGTCACCACCGCCGATAATTACCACGTCTTTACCCGCGGCCGAGATAAAATCCTCCCCCGGCTGTCCGTCTAATAGTGCCTTTGTATTAGCGGTGAGAAACTCCATGGCGAAGTGAATGCCCTTTAATTGGCGACCTTCGATGTTTAAATCCCGGGGTTTGGTGGCCCCGGTACAGATAACCACGGCATCGTATTCGTTTAATAGGTCTTGGCTGCTGATATCCTTGCCCACTTCCGTGTTACAGACCATTTTTACCCCTTCCTGTTCCAGCATCTGGAGACGACGCAGAACCACTTCTTCCTTATCTAACTTCATGTTGGGGATACCGTACATTAATAGTCCCCCGGGGCGATCGGCCCGTTCATAAACTGTCACCCAGTGACCGGCTTTATTTAACTGGTCGGCGGCTGCTAATCCAGCAGGTCCAGAACCGATCACGGCCACTTTTTTGCCGGTACGGATGGCGGGGGGATTGGCAGTAATCCAACCGGATTCCCAACCTTTGTCAATAATCGAACATTCAATATTTTTGATCGTAACGGGGGGATTATGAATACCGAGAACACAGGAACCCTCACAGGGGGCGGGGCAGACTCTACCGGTAAATTCGGGGAAATTATTGGTTTTATGGAGGCGATCGAGGGCTTCTCGCCACAATCCTCGATAGATTAAATCATTCCATTCGGGAATCAGGTTATTAATCGGGCAACCACTGGCCATGCCACTAATTAGGGTTCCCGTGTGACAAAATGGTGTACCACAATCCATACAACGGGCTGCCTGATTGCGGAGTTTATCTTCTGGCATGGGAAGATGAAACTCATCCCAATTATGAAGGCGATCGAGGGGGGTAAGTTCGGAAGGAAGTTCACGCAGGAATTCGATAAAGCCAGTCGGTTTGCCCATAGTCTTTTTTGTCTCTGTCGTTTATTCCCTATCTTCCTTCAGGGTTCGATCGATCCCCGCAACTTTACCGATTTCTTTAATAAAATCTGGGAGGGTGGGGCAAAGGAGAGATGCTCTTGGCTAGGATAAGACTAGGGGATTACCGATTGAGCTAGGTAAAAATTCGGGTACATTAACGGTTTTTCCATTGATAGGAGCTAGTTTTTCGAGGACAAAGTCAGGAACTTTGGCTTCTTGGCCTTTTACCTGACAACAATCGCGCAGGGCGATTAAAAAACCTTTGGGTGTGGTGTCTAGGTGTTTTAGCCATTCCCACCATTGACTATCATTATCCCGATAGAGGTCGAGCAGGTGCAAAGCCGCTAAATATTCAGCGATGGGATCGAGAGCGAAACGGAGACGATCTTGGGCAGGTCCGACGATTTGGATAAGATGTAGGCGTTGTTCCAGATATTTTAGGCGAATTTCTGCGGTATTATCGGCCAAAGCCAGCAAAATATCTTCAATTGCGGCGGTGTTCGGCTTATAGGTACTTTTCAAGCATTCCCAAGCCACAATTTTCGCTGTTTTCTGTACTATGCGATCTTCTAGTTTATCTTTGTGGACATCTCGATTCAGTTCGTTAACATAGTGAAGCATTAAATCGGGGACGTTATCGGGCAAGGAAGCGGTCAGAGTTTGGGCTGATTCCACTTTAGAGGCGATCATTTGTTCGGCATAAAGTTTCGCCAAGAGGAGGGTGATATTGCCGCGATCGACGATCTGAGATAGGTGACGACAGGCATCGAAGAATTCGGGATCGGGAAAGAGTTCTCGTTTGCCTCGTTCCCTCAGATAAGCATCCATGAAGGATGATAGGTGATTACCTTCAATCCGTAGGGGTTGAATGGTAGTTTTGACGACGTGACCAAGTACTTCCCGCGTGCGGGAGGTAATTAACAAAGCGTTGGCAGGACAATCGGGCATTTCCGGGCGGATGAGTTCGCGGGTTTCGGCGCTCATTTCCGAGAGATGATCGACAATAACGAGGATGCGTTGTTTTCTGAGCAGTTGTTCCAGAAGTTTGGCCGAAATGGGTTCAGTATCTTGTCCTAACTCGTCGTTGAGTTGTCCCAGAATCGCATCGGTAAAGGGACATTTATCGTGATCGGGATCGAGATCGTCTTCGATCAGTACCGGTAACATTCGATGTTTAAGGATTCGCTCGTTTTCGTCCTCGGACATCGCCCATTGGGCAATCTGACAGGCAAGACTGGTTTTGCCTGAACCGCCTTCACCCCAAATCAACAGGTGTTTTCGTGTGGCAAAGGTAGTTTGCAGGTGTTTGGGGGTGAGTTGGGCGATGGTCGTCCGGTCATTCAAAATGACCGGACTGGGAACGTGAACCAGCCGTTTTTCTACCGTATCTTTTTGTTGAAAGGCTTCTTGTACCGATTTGATGTGAACCCCGACCCAGGCATCTAAAACTCGTCCATGATATTTGAGGGGAGAGAGTAAACGTAAAAAAGTCACCGTTACAGAACCGATCGCGGAAACGAGCGGATTGCTAATCTTTGCTGAGGTTTCCAATGCCCCTAACAAACCTTCATCGAGTTTCAATAACCAGAGTGGTTTTAACCAGAACATTCCACCGCAGGAACTCAGTACAATCACCACGGCCCATGCCCAGGGATTTTTGAGTATATCGTGTAGGATAAACTGTTCTGCTTGGATCATTCTGAGAATCTCTAGCTGTTGCTCGGTTTTTCTAATCTCCTGTTCATAAAGAGACTGCTTCTCTTTCAGGGCTGCCAAGGCTTCATTCAAAGAATCGCTCGCTTTCTTAACATCGATTTTGTTGTTCCGGGCCTGATCGGGAAAACTCTGAGCGATCGCCGCTATCGCTTGAGCAGCTTTGGGCTGTTCTTCATCCAAAGCTTTGATCAGACTTTCGAGGGTTTTTTGATCGCCGTTGAAATCAAAAGTATCTTTTTGTGCTATTAGTATCCCCAAAGCGGCGGCAGCATCACCTCTGACTAACGGATTAGGATCGTTTTCTAGGATGTCATGCAGTTTAGTTAGGGTTTCGCGATCATTGCCCCCGATCTGTCCTAAAGCGGAAACGACATAGGAGCGTAGGGTATAATTTTGGTCGTCTAAAGCCGTGCGAAGTCTGGGGATAGTCTCTTGAAGAGCTTTACGAATCCCGCTATCTTGGCTATTTTGGGCGATTCTGCCTAAAGCATCGGCGGCTTCTTTGCGGACAACCCAAGAGGGGTCACCTAAAGCTTGATCAAAAAGTTCTACTAAAGCTAGGTCTGGTGTGACAATTTGTCCTAAAGCTTTGGCCGCACTGGCGCGCAGATGACTATTGGTATCTTGTTTCAGGATAGCTTCGAGTATCGGAATCACACCCGCATTTTTAGGTACATTTTTATCGGTAAAACTCAAGAGGGTTTCTATCGCTAATCCCCGCAGTTCATCGTTATTATCTGGGTTTTTTAGCACCTGTACCAGTTCATGGACTACGGGGGCTGCCCCAATACCTCGCAACGCCCAAATGACACTTTTACGCATTTCGGGGGGTTGAGAGGGATCGAGCAGCAGCTCTTTTAGTGGGAGTATGGCATCTTCTGCCCCTGTGCCGATGCCCCTCAAAACATAAGCGGCATTTTTCCTGACTTCTAAGGGTACGGTCGATTCTTGAACCGCGGCAATTACCGAACAGAAGATCGGCTCCTGTCGTTTTCCTTCCCAATCGCTCAGGGGATATAAGTCTTTACTCCATTGATTAACTATTTGTAACTGTTGTGACAAGGTTTTAGTCTTGATCTGTTCAATTTTAGATTTAACTTCTGGAGAATTTATTTGTTCCGGGGTACAGGTAACAGCCCCAGCACTACCGGAAGGATTTAAGAGGGAAACTAGGCTCAACAACGTGGCACTTAGCCCTGTCAACGGTGAATAACGGAGATGTTTATTCATGATTTTACATCCCAACCAAGATCAGACAAAAAGACTGCATTCTTAAGTCTTTAAATAAATAACTACCCTGCTCTACAGCCCATCTAAGCCTCGAACCCATTCTATCGTTATAATTTTTTTAAATCTCTAATACTTAACAATAATTAATAGATATTTGTTAAAATCAACGAAAAGATAAAGGCTCCCTCAAACTTGCTGGCACAACGAGAAGAACTATATCGCTCTTCTAGGACTCTAGGCAGAGAAATGATAGTAGCGAAAGACATAGATTTTAGCCATTAAACTACTTTGTTAGTACAAGGTGTCAAGGCGAGCCGTGATTGGGTTGTCGCTCTTGGAGATGTCTAATCTTCAGTAAATATTTTCTCGTATATTTTTTGGTCTAACCCAACTCGGTATGTCTATATATAAATGTGTTTTGCTTGTATTGCAGCTGTTTCACAAGTCATTTAAAACCCAGATTGGCAAACCCTAGTAATACAAAATCCTGTTTAAAAGGTATAGGGGAGCGGGGGGAAACAATCCATAACTGGGTTTTTACAGTTGGATTCCCAGTTAATCCCACTTCCCACTATCAAAAACGGATTTGCTATGAAACCCCCCTGAACGGTTACTTTTTATCTCTGTCGTTTATTCCCTATCTTCCTTCACAGTTCGATCGATCCTCGCAACTTTACCGATTTCTTTAATCTTATCTGAAACTCAGTGGACTAACAGGCGGTAATTTTGACCAATTCGGGAATTAACCGGTCTATTAGCGGCGACTATTGACCTAATTGAGTTAAAAACAGGCTATTTCAAGAGGAAGGGGGCAATTCTAAGGGGATAGCCCCGATTATTCCCTTCCGAAAATCATTGAGTAACTGCATGGCTGCCCTTTCTTTATCCTCTTGATATTTGAGATTGGCCAATTTTTCGATAAAATCTTCCCCGGTCATGTCTAGAGTATTCAACCCATAACGAGATTGTAAAAGTCCTTCATACTGTAATTCTATTAATAAATCGACAAAAGC
The DNA here is from genome assembly GCF_030065375.1 of Microcystis sp. M49636_WE2. Lineage (NCBI taxonomy): Bacteria > Bacillati > Cyanobacteriota > Cyanophyceae > Chroococcales > Microcystaceae > Microcystis > Microcystis sp. M49636_WE2. Next base: position 6,755 of record NZ_JASJFG010001081.1, read on the forward strand.
CGCCGCTATCCTTTGGTTATCATAACCAGCATCCCCAATATCCTCACAGATAGCTAATTTCACCGCATCCTTTTGATTTTCTAAACGGGAAGGAATCACCCCCGGCGCGTCTAATAATTCTAAGGTGTCGGAAATTCGTACCCATTGTAATTGTCGCGTTACTCCGGCCCTGCGGGCGCTGGCGACGACTTTTCGCCCTAATAAACGGTTAATCAGGGCAGATTTGCCCACATTGGGAAACCCGATCACCACGGCGCGCACTGGACGCGGTAACATTCCTCTTATTTGACGTTTTTGGTTAATTTCATCGCCAATTTTTTCCGCCGCTTTGATAATTGCTTTAACTCTTTCTCCCTGTTTAGCGTTAGTAAAATAGACGGTTTCTCCTTGACTTTTAAACCATGTTACCCATTGTTGCTGGGCAGATTCGGGAATCATATCGAGACGATTTAAGATTAACAAGCGCGGTTTATTGCCAATCCAATCGTCCACCTGCGGATGATGGGAAGCTAAGGGAATGCGAGCATCGCGCACTTCTAAGAC
>NZ_JASJFG010000446.1:0-6796 GCF_030065375.1 Microcystis sp. M49636_WE2
ACGAAACCGAGCATGGCTAAACGACCATTCCAGTTTTCAGCGAAAGCGGTGAAGCCGAGTTTGTTTTCTTGCTTATCCATGGTGAATTGCCTTCCTATAATAAAATTGCATTTGATTCAAGTGCTTGATATTAAATGTAACATAACTTCCCAGACTATGCAACATTTGTTTACATAAATTTTATTAATGTTGACCATAAACTTTTATGGTGGCAGGGTCAAGGGTTGGCAATGGCGGCCGAAAATCAAGCCTGATCTTAGTTCTAGGGCTAAATAACGGTTTTCCCATCCCTGACCGAAAAAGATTACAATCAAGCGAAAGGTCAAGAATCGATCGCCATCGAGCGAGGAGTGAATATGCGTGCCTTACTGATTTATCCCGTTTTTCCGCCGACTTTCTGGTCCTATAACAAAATTCTGGAATTAGTCGATCGCAAAGTCTTACTTCCTCCCCTGGGTATGGTGACGGTGGCGGCGATTTTACCGCAGGAATGGGAATTTAAACTGGTCGATCGCAATATTCGGGCGGTGACAGAAGCAGAATGGGAATGGGCTGAAATAGTGATTCTTTCCGGCATGATTGTGCAACGTCAAGATTTAATCGAACAAATTCACGAAGCCAAACAACGGGGTAAACTGGTGGCTGTGGGTGGTCCCTATCCCACTTCTATCCCCCATGAAGTGGCCGAGGCCGATTTTCTGATTCTCGATGAGGGAGAAATCACCATCCCGATGTTTGTGGAAGCATTGGCAAGAGGAGAAACCAAAGGTGTTTTCCGCACCACAGAAAAACCCGATGTGACAATTACCCCGATCCCACGCTACGATCTGCTCGATTTTGAAGCTTATGATTCCATGTCGGTGCAGTTTTCGCGGGGCTGTCCCTTCCAGTGCGAATTTTGCGATATTATCGTTCTCTATGGTCGTAAACCCCGCACCAAAACCCCCGCACAATTATTAAAAGAATTAGATTATCTCTACGAATTAGGTTGGCGTCGGGGCGTGTTCATGGTGGATGATAATTTTATCGGCAACAAGCGCAACGTTAAATTACTCCTCAAAGAATTAAAGGTTTGGCAAGAAGAACACCAGTATCCTTTCCGGTTTAACACGGAAGCATCGGTAGATTTAGCCGCCGATCCCGAATTAATGGAAATGATGGTCGATTGTTACTTTGATGCGGTCTTTTTAGGTATTGAAACCCCCGACGAAGAAAGTTTACAATTAACCAAAAAATTCCAAAATACCCGTAGTTCCTTAACCGAGACGGTAGATAAGATTATTAAAGCTGGATTGCGCCCTATGGCGGGATTTATCATCGGTTTTGATGGCGAGAAAAAAGGAGCGGCCGATCGCATTATTAATTTTGTCGAAGAAGCGGCCATTCCCACGGCTCTCTTCGGAATGTTACAAGCTTTACCCAATACCGCCCTATGGACTCGCTTGGAAAAAGAAGGACGACTACGATTAACGGGGAAACAGGACATTAACCAAAGTACCCTAATGAATTTCGTTCCCACCCGGCCGATCGAAGATATTGCCACAGAATATATTGAAGCCTTCTGGAAATTGTACGATCCGGAGGTATTTCTCGATCGCACCTATCGCTGTTTCCTGAAATTAGGCGCACCTAAAGCGAAACCTGCCTTTAAACTGCCTCGCCGGGCCGATCTCTATGCCCTAGCGGTAATTATCTGGCGACAGGGCTTTAAACGTTCCACTCGCTGGAAATTCTGGCAGAATTTATTCGGTATTTTGCGTCATAATCCCGCCAATGCCGAACACTATATCACTGTCTGCGCCCACAACGAGCATTTCCTTGAATACCGTCAGATTGTCCGGGATGAAATTACGGCACAATTAGCCGAATTCCAACGCCAAGAGGCATTAATGGCGGAAAAAACCGTCATAGCTGCCTAATTATTCCGAGGATGGGTAAATAAACCCATCCTTAACCCCATTTATCGATTTTCCAGTTCACAAGCCCCAATACTAACCCATTGACTAGAACCATCAGACCAGTATTCTTTTTTCCAGATCGGGGCATTATGCTTGAGAGTATCAATAGCATAACGACAGGCTGCGAAAGCTTCCCCCCGATGGGGACAACCCACCGCTACTAAAACGCTAATTTCACCGATTTTTAGCTTACCGGTGCGATGGTGAATGACAACTCGATTAGTATCGGGCCAGGTTTGCCGAATTTGCCGAGCAATTTGCCGGAAAACCTCCATCGCCATGGGTTCGTAGGCCTGATAATCAAGATAAATAACTGGTTTACCGTCGGTTTGCTCCCGTACAGTACCACTCATTAGTACAATAGCCCCATTAGCCCCATCATCGGCTAATTGATATACTTCCTGCAAAGATAAGGGAGCGAAACTGATGCGAAAACTATCTTGAGTCATGGATGCTTTTTTCAGTAAATAGTAAATAGTAAATAAGTAGCTGGTTATAATTAAATTAAAAATGGATTTTAGGTTCGATCCCCCCTGCCCCCCTTGATAAGGGGGGTGCCGATAGGCGGGGGGATCCCCCCTTAATCCCCCCTTAATAAGGGGGGCATCTGATAATTTTTAACGCCTACCTACTTAGTAATCAGTGAAGTGACAAGACAGCACTGTTAATGCCATTTAATACTCCTCACTTGATACTGCTCACTGAAAACTCAAATCTGATAACTGCTCACTGATAACTGATAACTGATAACTGATTCCAGGCTGACAGCTATATTAATCCACAGCGCGACGAATTTGCAGACAACACCATTCTTGACGTTTCCACAGGGCAGCCACTGTCCAGCCTTGGGGTTCTAAAATATCTGTAACTGCTTGTGCTTGGGTAACAAGGATGCCGCTTAAAATTCCCCAAGTGGTGGGTTTTGCCAGACGGGTGATTTCGGGCATTAAAGCGATAATTGTCTCGGCTAAAATATTACAAACGATGCCATCGACACCATCGGGAATTAATTCTAATAACTCCCCGACACTACCGTGATTAATAGCCAAATTTTCGGGGTTAATCCCGTTGAGATGGCGATTACTATACGTCGCACTCACCGCCAGCGGATCTGTATCCACAGCATAAACTTTTTTGGCCCCTAATAAAATCGCCCCGATCGCCAGTATGCCAGAACCACAACCGATATCGGCGATAATTTTATTCTCTGGATGGCTACTTAAACGCATTTCTAGGGATTCTAGGCATAATTGGGTGGTGGGATGCGTTCCCGTGCCGAAAGCGGAACCGGGGTCAATTTTAATCACCAATCTCTCGTTATTTTCCGGGGGATTTAACCAAGCAGGACAGATCAAAAAGCGATCGCCGATCTCGCTGATCTGCCAATGTTGTTTCCAACTGCTGGCCCAGTCTTCCTCGTCCATTAACTGCCAATGGCTGACAGGTTCAGAAAAACCTAAAATCAAAGCATCTTGCTTTAACCAGAGGCTTAGTGCCTCTAAATCAGGCAATTGCGCTTTAATTTCTGGTATATAGGCCCTAACCTCTAAAGAGGATTGTTTTTTAGCGGTGGCCGTTCCCGAACAGCCAAAATCTTCCAGTCTCCAGAAAACCGTTTCTTCGAGACTAGGTTCGCACAAAACCGTAATTTCCCACCAACTATTAGACATATATCAGTTATCAGTGATTAGGTATCAGTTATCAGATTTGGGTTTTCAGTCAAAAGTATTAAGTGGCAAGTTCCGAGCTTTCCTTTCACTGATTACTGATTAAGCTAAGACGCATTTAAACCGCTTATTCTTAGATTAGCCCCCCTTGCCCCCCGACCCCCCCGATGTCGGTAGTAGGGTTGATTCATGAATCAACCCTACCTTGAATCAACCCTAGGGGGGTGGGGGGTTGCCTCTTGCCTTCAGAAGCTGATAACTGATTTAATCTAGAGTTTTACCGTGTAAGCATCGCGGATACCGGGGACTTTAGTAATTTCCGAGAGAAGACCTTCCGGTAGAGGATCATCGAGACTCAGGGCCATAACTGCGTCACCGCGAATAATTTTGCGTCCTACCTGCATACTGGCGATATTGACATTAAAACTGCCTAAAAGTGCGCCAATTTTGCCGATAATACCGGGCATATCTTGGTGAAGGGTGAATAACATATGATTACTCGGAGGCACGTTAATGGGGAACTCATCGAGGTCAGTAATGCGGATTTCTCCCGTACTTAACAGCGCTCCGGTGACGGAATGGGTCCCCATGGAACCATTGGCTTCCAAATGAATCGATCCCGAATAGTCGCGGGTGGAAGCATCCCGGGTTTCGATTACCCGGATACCGCGTTCCTTAGCTTCGATCGCCGCATTAACATAGTTTACCCGTTCCCGGAGGGCTTGGGAAAGTAAACCCTTAATTGCCGCTATCACCAGGGGTTGACTGTCTTTAGTGGCCAATTCTCCCTGTAAACGGACATTTAACGAGTCACAGCGACCTCCTGCTAACTGGCTGACGAGATTACCCATAGTTTCCGCTAATTGCAGGTAAGGGCGCAGTTTTTCCATAACATCGGGAGTTAGTCCGGGGATATTAACGGCCGAACGCGCTGGCAAACCGAGGAGGACATCGCGAATTTGTTCGGCCACATCAATAGCCACATTAACCTGTGCTTCCGTAGTCGATGCGCCTAGGTGGGGAGTGAGGATGACGTTAGATAATTCTCTTAATCTAGATTCGCCTAAAGGTTCCTGTTCAAATACATCCAAGGCTGCCCCGGCGATTCTACCGGATTCGAGGGCTTCAATTAAAGCCAACTCGTCGATAATGCCGCCGCGGGAACAGTTAATGATGCGGACCGTGGGTTTCATCTTAGGGAGGGTTTCCCGACCGATGAGATGCTGGGTTTCGGGAGTTTTCGGGACGTGGAGGGTGATAAAATCGGACTCGGCAAAGAGTAGTTCCAGATCCACTAGGGTGCAACCGAGTTGATCGGCGCGTTCTTTGGAAATAAAGGGATCGTAGGCGAGAATTTTCATGCCTAGGGATCTAGCAACGGCGGCGACGTGGGAACCAATTTTCCCTAAACCGACGACTCCTAGGTTCTTTTTATAAACTTCTGTGCCGATAAAGCGATTTCTTTCCCATTTATTCGCTTTTACCGACTGATTGGCATCGGGAATATGACGGGAGAGGGATAACATCATGGCCAAGGCGTGTTCGGCAGCGGCGATCGTGTTACCTTCGGGAGAGTTAACGACAATAATCCCCTGACGGGTGGCCGCGGGAACATCGATATTATCGACTCCTACCCCTGCGCGGCCGATAATTTGTAGTTTGCTGCCCGCTTCGACGATTTCCTTAGTGACGCGGGTACTGGAACGGAGCATCAGTGCGTCGTATTCGGGGATAATTTGAATGATTTCCTCGGCGGATAGTCCTGTTTTCACGTCCACTTGGGCAACCTGTGACAGAATTTCTACTCCTACCGGATCGATCGAATCGGATACCAGAACTTTGGCCATAATCTTTATAACGTGCTTTATTCAGTCTACGGGCAAATGCTAGACCAATATTCGGGTCTAGCCGCAATAGCCCATTTTAGAAGCAAAGGGTGCAGTCTATGGCAAAATTAGCGAAAAGATTTTAGGTTGTCCTTCTCATGGTCGTCCATGGTGTTGATGTCAGCCTCTTGCCGTTGTAACTGAGATATGGCCAATTTAATCACGGTGGCGATCGAGTTTTCCGCTTCTTTTTCTAAGGCTTTTTCTAGGGCTGCTATTGCTTCTGTATCCTTCGGCTCCCCTGCAACTCCACTATCTGGGTTATCCTGATACCCTTGGTGCAGATTTTATCCCCTACATTCTGGGCGATCGCTTTTTAATTCCCCCAGATTTGGCGGAATATTACAGGGAAACTTTAGTGGAATTACCCCACGTTTTTGTTACTACTCCTTTGTCTTTTTCTGAACCACCGCCATCGCGGTCGGAACTGGGATTACCAGACGAGGGATTTGTCTATGCTTGTTTTAATCGCACTGATAAATGGTCGCCTGAACTCTTTGCTTGCTGGCTGGAGATTTTGCAAGCTGTACCCAACGCTGTGCTGTGGTTGGCGGAGTCTTCTGAGGATATTTCCCAAACCCTGCGAGCAAAAGCGAAAACCGCAGGCGTTGACCCAGAGCGTCTTGTCTTTTTAGTTCAGCGTTCCCCATGGGAATTCATCTCTGTGTGTCGGCAGGCAGATTTGTTTTTAGACACGTTTCTGTATAATGGCGGAGCGACTTCTGTTTGCGCCATTCAAGCTGGCGTTCCTTTACTGACTTGTCCTGGAGATACTTTTGCTTCGCGAATGGGGATGAGTATTTGCCACGCTGCTGGTTTAGAATCTTTTGTCTGTGAAAGTAGGGAATCCTATCAAGTCCAAGCAATTTATTGGGGGACCCACTGGGAGGAACTGCGCCAATTCACTCAGCAATGGCAGCAAAAACAGGGAGATTTACCACTATTTCAACCGGCTACCTGGATTAAAGCAATGGAAACTCAGTTAATGAATCTTTGGCAAAACCAAATAAGGAACTGTATTTAGGGTTTGCTGAATAAGTTTTTCGTGGGGGTAGGGTGTGGGATGTGGGGTGTAGGGTTTTACCGATTTTCATCTGGTCAATTACCTAAGTAGGGGCTGCTGAAAAAGTTTTTCGTGGGGGCAGGGTGTGGGGTGTGGGGTGTAGGGTTTTACCGATTTTGAGGTAGTCAGTTACCTAATTTTCAGGGAAAAAGTACCTGAATTTTACCCCCGATCCCTCCAATGGTCGGCACTTTTTGAGGTCAAAAAAGTCTAAAAGCCTTA
>NZ_JASJFG010000069.1:0-4655 GCF_030065375.1 Microcystis sp. M49636_WE2
ACTTGAAATTGTTTTATTTTGCACCGGAAATCCTAATTTATCCGCCCTTAAAAATTCAGGAGCCTTAAAACCATGTTAAAGTTTTCAATGGAATTGTGTTATCCCCAGCTTGATGTCAAAACCTTAAGCGTTGGCACTTTGTGTCCCAAAGAAACCAGTAGTGAACAAACCTTAAACTATTTAATTTCTCAATGGAAATTACAACAGATTTCGGTTAAGAAGAGATTAAAAACCTCCTGGACTTAAATAACTGGGATTTTCCTGTAGGGAAGTATCGAAGGGATTGGGTAAATCTTGGGTGCGAATTAAGGGGCCAGACTGTTGCTGTTGCATGACATCATAGTATAAAGTTTCGACCAATTTCGCATCCCGGGTAATCAGATTATCGAAATAGGAACCTTGGGGAAAAGTACGCCAACCAAAAAGAGAGTTGAACTGTCCTGAAATGCTGGTGTAGTCGTAGAAACGACCAGTATTGTTATTAACAGCGCGGTTAAACAAACCGGGGATATTATTAAATCCTACCGCCGTATCGGGAGAGGGGACAAGTTGCAATTGTTGGGTTTTTACTGGTGCCGGAGTGGTGGCGGGGGAACGTTGGGCGATCGCAATAGGCGAACTCAACCAGACTAAACCGGTTAAACAAAACAGGGAAGGAAGTAAAAACTTAGCGCGCATGGGTAAAAATCTCCTCACAGGGGTAGGGTTAATTAAAAAATTGTTTCAATGGGATGAGAAAGAAATCAATACTAGCGATCGAGTCAATATATAATGACTTTTGGCTTAATTGTAACCGAAATTTTGGAGTCAGTCAGGCTCCCAATCCTGAAAATATGGCTAATTCCTCGGTAGCGACTCTCGATACTGCTTCCCTGCGTCAATTTCTCCTCGATGCTCTTGTCCGTCTTGCCTATCGAGAGGGGGATTTCACCCTGTCTTCAGGACAAAAAAGCAGCTACTATATCAACGGTAAACAAGTTACTCTCACTGCGGAGGGAGCTTTAGCCGTGGGGCGTTTATTGCTGTCTCTACTGCCTCCAGATACCCAAGCGGTGGCAGGATTAACCCTAGGGGCGGATCCGATTGTCAGTGCCGTTAGTGTGGTATCTGCCTACGAAAATCGCCCGATTCCAGCTTTAATCGTCCGCAAAGAGGCAAAAGGTCACGGAACCATGGCTTATATCGAGGGGCCGACTTTAAACCCCGGGGCCGCGGTGGTTGTCCTCGAAGACGTGGTGACAACGGGGAAAAGTGCCATGGTAGCGGTAGAAAGATTACGCGATGCGGGTTATCAAGTAGATTTAATCATTGCTTTGGTGGATAGAGAGCAAGGAGGGGCGGAATTTTACCAATCTCAGGGAATAAAGTTTCAAGCTTTGTTTTCGATTCGAGACCTACAGGCGGCTTATCAGACTAAATAGCGGGGAGTGGCGAAAAACGCTCGATAACTGGATTTTAACAGTCGGATTGGCTCTGGGGATCAACCACAAAGGCACAAAGAACACAAAGAGGAAGACAGATTCGAGCGGGCTGCTTTCATTGCCTAAACGATAAGTTAAGTAGGTAGGCGTTAAAAATTATCAGATACCCCCCTTATCAAGGGGGGCAGGGGGGATCGAACCTAAAATCCATTTTTAATTTAATTATAACCAGCTACTTAACTAGATTTTTTTCCTGTGAATAATTGGTCACTAGCTGAGGTTGTCGGCGCTAAGAAACAGATGAGAACATTGATAGATTCAGAGTCTAACTATTGACTAATACCTATTCTCGGACGGGGAATCAAGATTGCTTGACTCTCTTGGCTGCTAATGAGTTGAAGCCTTTGTCACTTTACTGATAACCCTCAGACCGACTAACTGTATACTAGGCTATAAGATTTGCTTAAAAATCTTCAAACCATGCCGAACTATTGACAGTACAGCGATCGCCAAATATGAATCAAGGCATAGATTTACAAGAAAGTTTCATTAAATCCCTAACAGACTTGGGATTAAGTGGAGGACTGGCTAAAGCGATTTGGATGCCTTTACCCATGTTCCTGATGATTATAGCCGCCACAGTGGGGGTTTTAGTCTGCGTCTGGTTAGAAAGGAAAATTTCCGCCGCCGTCCAACAGCGTATTGGACCGGAATACGCAGGACCCTTAGGCGTTTTACAACCAGTCGCCGACGGTCTGAAATTAGTCTTTAAAGAAGATGTCGTCCCCGCTAAGGCTGACCCTTGGTTATTCCTCTTCGGGCCGATTTTGGTGGTGATGCCGGTGTTTGTCTCCTACCTCATCGTCCCCTTCGGTCAAAATCTGCTGATTACTGACCTAAACGTGGGGATCTTTTTATGGATTTCCTTGTCCAGTATTGCCCCCATTGGTTTATTAATGGCGGGTTATGCCTCGAATAATAAGTATTCCTTGCTGGGAGGCCTGCGGGCCGCGGCGCAATCGATTAGTTATGAAATTCCCTTGGCTTTATCGGTATTAGCGATTGTGATGATGTCTAATAGTCTCAGTACCATTGATATTGTCGAACAACAATCCGGTTATGGCATTTTAGGCTGGAATATCTGGCGCCAACCGGTGGGTTTTCTGATTTTCTGGATTGCCGCTTTAGCTGAGTGTGAACGTCTGCCTTTCGATTTACCGGAAGCGGAGGAGGAATTAGTCGCCGGTTATCAAACCGAATACGCGGGGATGAAATTCGCTCTCTTTTATGTGGGTTCCTACGTTAACCTCGTGCTGTCGGCCCTAGTTTTCGCCGTCCTCTATCTTGGCGGTTGGGAATTTCCTATCCCCGTCAATGCTTTGGCCGGCTGGTTGGGAGTGAGTGAAACCAATCCTTGGCTACAAATTATCACCGCTTCCCTCGGGATTACGATGACGGTATTAAAAGCCTATTTTCTCATCTTCATCGCTATTCTCTTGCGTTGGACTGTACCCCGGGTTCGCATTGACCAATTACTCGATTTAGGCTGGAAATTCCTTTTACCGGTATCTTTAGTTAACCTACTACTTACCGCCGCCCTAAAACTAGCTTTTCCCTTTGCTTTTGGCGGTTAATTCCCGTTTTTGCCCTGTTAACCTACTATACCTCTGACCATCATGTTTAACATCCTCAAACAAGTCAGCGATTACGCCAAAGGTAGCATTCAAGCGGCGAAATACATCGGCGAAGGTTTATCCGTTACCTTCGACCATATGCGTCGTCGTCCGATTACCGTTCAGTATCCCTACGAAAAGTTAATTCCCTCGGAACGTTATCGGGGTAGAATTCACTTTGAGTTCGATAAATGTATCGCCTGTGAAGTTTGTGTGCGAGTTTGTCCGATTAATTTACCAGTAGTGGATTGGACTTTTAACAAGGAAATTAAAAAGAAAGAACTCAAACACTACAGTATCGATTTTGGGGTCTGTATTTTCTGCGGTAATTGTGTAGAGTACTGTCCGACTAATTGCCTATCGATGACCGAAGAATACGAACTAGCGACCTATGATCGTCATGAATTAAACTATGATAACGTCGCCCTAGGCCGTTTACCCTACAAAGTCACCCAAGACCCGATGGTAACACCTCTGAGGGAATTAGGTTATCTGCCTAAAGGTGTCATCGAACCCCACGATTTACCCGCCGGTAGTCAACGCGCCGGTAAACGTCCGGAAGAAATTACCGATTAATTAGCAGTTAGCTATCAGCCGTCAGCCGTCAGCCTTCAGAAGCTGATAACTAATAATTAATAACTCTCAAACATAAAAGGAGATGAAACTACTGTGAATTTAGCCGAGGGCGTTCAAATAGTATCTTTTGGCATTTTAGCAGCCCTGGTAATCGGGACAGCTTTAGGCGTGGTACTATTATCTAATATCGTTTATTCCGCCTTTTTATTGGGCGGTGTTTTTATCAGCATTTCGGGTTTATATCTCTTACTAAATGCTGACTTTGTAGCGGCGGCACAAATTCTAATTTATGTGGGCGCAATTAACGTTTTAATTCTCTTTGCTATTATGCTTGTTAATAAGCAAGAGGACTTTTCTGATATTCCTAAACGTTGGATTCGTCAGGCATCTACTGCTTTAGTTTGTGTGGGTTTATTTGTGCTGTTATCGACCATGGTTTTAATCACACCTTGGTCAATTTCTACCACTTCTCCCGCCGTTGTGACTAATACTTTAGTAGAAATCGGTAAGCATTTCTTTAGTGATTTCCTGCTACCCTTTGAATTAGCTTCCGTGCTATTATTAATGGCCATGGTCGGAGCAATTATTTTAGCTCGTCGTGACCTTATCCCTACCCTAAAAGCTGAAGAACCTACGGCCACAGCCTTAACATTACCCGAACGACCTAGAGAATTAACCGCCCCTAAATAAGACCAAAAGAAAGAGGTATCATGCAGATTCAGTTAGAGTATTATTTGTTATTAGCGGCGGCTTTATTTTGTATCGGAATTTACGGTTTAGTCACCAGTCGCAATGCCGTCCGGGTTTTAATGTCGATCGAATTGATGCTCAATTCTGTTAACATTAACTTAATGGGTTTTTCCAACTATCTTGACCCCGCTAATATTCGAGGCCAAATTTTTACTATTTTCGTGATTACCGTAGCGGCAGCCGAAGCAGCCGTGGGTTTAGCGATTATCCTGACTATCTATCGTAACCGCGACAC
>NZ_JASJFG010001090.1:0-2810 GCF_030065375.1 Microcystis sp. M49636_WE2
GATAATACAAGGTTAACCAAAGGAAGTCAAGCTGTATCCTTAACAAGGGAACAGTCAAACTAGGAGCCGTGTGAGGCGAAAGTCTCACGCACGGTTCTGAATGGGAGGGGAGGTCGGTGACGACCTTCTCGACCCCTAATAATTCAAACCTAAAACTACCATGGTACTAACTCCGACAATTGGCGAAAAATCCTATAATCGTCAGGATTGGCAAAAAGGCTATCAATCCCAACCTAACGAGTACGATTACGAGGTAGAAGACATTGAGGGGCAAATTCCCCCCGATTTACAGGGTACAGTCTTTAAAAACGGCCCCGGTTTACTGGATATCGCCGGCACTGCGATCGCTCATCCCTTTGATGGGGATGGTATGATCAGCGCGATTAGCTTCAACCATGGCCGCGTACATTATCGTAATCGTTTTGTGAAAACTGAGGGTTATCTCCAGGAACAGAAAGCGGGAAAACCCCTTTATCGCGGTGTTTTCGGCACGAAAAAACCGGGGGGAATTTTCGGCAATGCTTTTGATTTGCGTCTGAAAAATATTGCTAATACTAATGTTATCTACTGGGGTGATAAATTACTGGCACTTTGGGAAGCGGCCGAACCCCATCGCCTCGATGCTAAAACCCTTGATACTATTGGTTTAGACTATCTCGATGGTATCTTAGAAAAAGGCGATTCTTTTGCCGCTCATCCTCGCATCGATCCCGCTTGTATCTTCGATAATTATCAACCTTGTCTGGTAAATTTTGCCATTAAAACGGGTTTGTCGAGTGCTATTACTCTCTACGAAATTAGTCCCACGGGTAAGTTATTACGTCGTCATACCCACAGTATACCTGGCTTCTGTTTTATCCACGATTTTGTTATTACTCCCCACTACGCTATCTTTTTCCAAAACCCGGTTGGTTATAATCCTTTTCCCTTTCTTTTTGGGTTAAAAGGTGCGGGAGAATGCGTCATCAATCAACCGGACAAGTTAACTAAGATTATTATTATCCCCCGGGATCCTAACAAAAGAGAAGTGAAAGTTTTAGAAACTCCATCAGGTTTTGTCTTCCACCATAGCAATGCTTTTGAACAAGGGGAGAAAATTTATATTGATTCTATTTGTTATCAATCCTTACCACAACTGGATTCAAATAGCAATTTTCAATCGGTAGATTTTGATAGTTTAGCACCCGGACATCTGTGGCGATTTACACTAAATTTATCAGAAAATACGGTTACAAGAGAATGTATTCTAGAGCATTGTTGTGAATTTCCCAGCATCAATCCTGCAAAAGTTGGTCGAGATTACCGTTATTTATACATCGCTGCCGCTCATCATGCCACTGGTAATGCTCCTTTGCAAGCAATCTTAAAACTGGACCTATTAACGGGAGAAAAACAATTACATTCTTTTGCTCCCCGGGGATTTGCGGGTGAACCAATTTTTGTGCCTAAACCCGATGGAATTGCTGAGGATGATGGTTGGTTATTGGTAGTTACTTACGATGCGGCCAATCATCGATCAAATGTGGTAATCTTAGATGCTAAAGATATTACTAATTCCCTAGCAGTTATCCATCTTAAACACCATATTCCCTACGGGTTACACGGTAGCTGGACTGGACAATGTTTTTAAGTTAATTCCCTAGGGGTGGGTTTTCAATCCACCTTGACTAAACTTTACTCTTGAGAGCCTTCTTGTAGTAGCCAAAAACCAGCGAAGGATTCCGATTCAGGGTTAGATTGAATGGCTAAAAAATGCAGATTATTGGCTTTTTGTTTAGCTTCTTCAAAGTTTTTGGCTTCGTTTAAAGTCTCGGCATTAGTGACGTTGACGAGAATCCAGCTATCACTAGCACCCGTTTCTAAACGTAGCAGAGGACGAGAACCAGTTTCTAACTTTAAATAGGCCATTTCTAACCCTGACATCCAACCAGCTAATGGTAAAGCACGGGGGGAAAAAATAACTAAACCGGGGATTTTTAGATTCTCATCTAATCCCATTCCTAGTATGGGCAAATTTTCTCCGAAGCTAATATCCCAATCTTTTAAATCATTAAAAGAAGACAATTCTAGCGTGACAAAGGCCCATTTATCTGCCTTATCTCCCCGGACAGCATCGGGAAGGGGAACAGCATTTAAAGGAGGATAATTCACGGAAGCGGTTTTAGTTAAATTTTGATCATAACCAACTTCTTGAGGGTAGAAATTAACCATTCTTTCTTCTATCCATCTAGTGAGAGCATGAGTGCGACGACTAGGGGAAGCGGGAATACCGATATCCTCGCAAGCTTTGCTAATCATGTTATTCATCTGACGACGGAAAAAGCGAATTTTTTTGGGAGTTCCCCCCGCTGCCTTGATAGCTGCAGTAATTGCCTCTCCCAACCATTGGGAATTAACCATAGTATTAGGACAATAACTGGCATATTTAAATATTGTATCGGAGGAGCGATCGATTGTTGCCGGAGTTTCACAGATTAATAATTCCCATCTTTTTTTATTATTTTCATCCAGCACCGGCCGCGAATAAAAATCAAGTTCCCAAATAGTCATATTTTTTTCAGTTATCAGTTATCAGTTATCAGTTATCAGATTTGAGTTTTAAGTGAACAATATTAAGTGGCAAGTTCCGAGATGTCTTTTCACTGATTACTGCTCACTGTTTACTGTTTACTGCTCACTGAAAAATCCCCTATCCCCGACAACAGTACGAACGCGGTAGATAGGACGTTTTTGGGATTCATGGTAAGTTCGCATCAAAATTTCTGCCAAAAGACCAAAACAGAGTAATTGTACCCCAGTTAAAAAGAATA
>NZ_JASJFG010000670.1:0-7899 GCF_030065375.1 Microcystis sp. M49636_WE2
CGTTTTTTCCGCACCGAGAAATAACAAGTGAATCCCCCGAGAAAGAACGAACTCTCCCACGATAGTGAAGAGAATTAACTGTTTCAGTCTCACGGGTAACATGGCCAGATATTCGGTAACGATCAAGAGCAACAGAACCACGATAGGAGTCATACTCTCGCCGATAATTCCCCCTCGATGAAATCCGGGTTGCAGGAAACAACCTCCCAAAAAACCGCTCGCGAGTACCGATACTAAAAATGATCTGGGAAACAAAGGTTTACCCTTAACTTTTCCGAAAACTCGTTTCCCGAAAACCGTCAGAAGGACGGCGCTCAGGGTTATCGTTATAGAGCCGGCTAAAACACTAAAATACAAGCGAAACCATGAATTCCACAGCCGATAGCGTAAGATGTAAAACTCGCCCCCCTCTCCGGGGCCTTTCTGGATTCGATCTTGAACCGCGTCGGAAAGTTCTAGGGGATAAACGGTAGACCACGCATTGTTGAAAGCATCGGAAATTCTAACGCTCGCGGTCGCCCCCCCCGTCGTTCCCATTGCCGTCTGGAAGATAGAAGCGAGACCGAAGTGAGAGATTCCCCATAAATACCAGGGAAGACACACGGCGATCATGAGGATTAATGGAAAAAATAACTGACGGACTACAAGAGCTAAATTTTTACGATTTACCCAGAGATTATCGACGATCGGGGCGATAACATAGAGTATAGCGGAAGGATGACTGAGAAAAGCTAATCCCCAACTAACTCCACAACCAATCCCGGAAGGCGAATAGACTCTTGTGCGGGGATTGTTTCTCAAGTCGAGATAGAAATAGATGCCGGTTAAGATATAGACCGTGGCCAATACCTTCGGCCAAGGGTAGGTGATTATATTACTCAAATAGGGACTGAAAGCCACGAGGAAAAAGGCTAACGGAATTAACGACGGACGCAGAAAGAGAGGGATTAGGAGGGTCAGGAATACTCCTGGTAAAATCGCAGTAATTTGATAAACCGCAAATGAATTTTCTAAAAGTGCCAGATAATAACTAGAAAATAGATTAAATAAAGGAGTTCTAGAAGTAACATTATAAGTTCCAAAGTAAACCGTATCGGTTTTCTGAAGTCCCAAAAAAATTTGAGCGATATCGAAGTGCATCCACCAATCCCCGTAGTAAAATCCCCCACTGTAAAGCACGACGAAGAATTGCATCCCTAGCAGGACGAGCCAGAACAAGATCGCTAGGTATAGCCATCTATAGTTTTCTCTTTCTTCCGCTTGCCACAATTGTCGCGTCAGTAACCATAGAGAGATAATAAATAAACCAGCCGTCGCTAACAGAAAAAAAGTTCTTCCAGAAAAGCCACAAAGAAAATTAACGAAAGCGATCGCCGATTGTAAAGCCATTCCCCAAGCACCAGCAAGGGCCATACATTCCTTGACGGTAAAGCGCGAGATCGCTCTCAGGCTAACATAGCCGAGGGTGAAAGTTAGGGTTAGCGAGATCGCCCCGAAAAAAAACAACTGTAAAAAGCTTATATTCACGATTAACTATTTACCTGAATCTATTTTAGTGACCCCATCTTTTAATACTATCGAAAAGTTGGGATTAAACCTCAACAAAATTAAAGAACTTCGTCACAAAGCCATCGAGCTTTTTTTGGATGAGGAGATAGATAATGCTCAATTAAAAGTTTTTGTCAATGGATATTTATGCTTAGATGATCAACAAATCAGCGATTTAATTGAATAATCTTTCCTTTACAAAAAGACAAGAATTTTTATAAAAGTTTAAATAAACCAGAAAAAATATAAAGTCTTATGAAGATTATTCAAGAATTATCTCAAAAGTCAACAATTGATGAGATTCTGGTCAGATAATTGGGATGGAGGGGTGAATCAACCTGATCCGAAAAAGAGATTGTTGTCGAGAGTCGGAGAGAAAAGCAATGAATATCAAGGATACATTACACAATTTTGTCCAGTACCTAACAGAGGCTTTCGCTCGCATTTTTAGTCCCAGCAATGATGAATATCCCGATGTGGGGATGCAGCCTTTTGATTCTGAACCTTACCATGCTCCCAAGGGTAATTCTTAACTAAAAATGACGGATAATTGCTTTGAGATAAAAGCTATGGGTAGGGATAATAACCCTACCTGATTTTATAGAAAAATAATTAATTCTCTGCTTGCCAATCAGGACAACTATCACTATCCCAACCGTAGGGATGGAAACCGCAGACGAGAAGATTACCCCCGTAGATATAACCGTGATAATTACGGCAACCGATACAAGCAGGATGGGTGTTAGGATCGGGGTTAACCTTAGGAGTGAGGGTAAAATCCGAGGGTTCATCTAATTCCGAAAATAAGGACTCATCGAGGTTAAAAAATTCTTCTAATTCCTGGGGTAAAACCTCTTGAATAAACTGTTCCAGATCGATGATAATCTCCTCATTAATTTCTTCGATAGTTTGGGCTACTTCTTGGAAAAAAGTTTCAATTCCCAGGGCGACAGTTTCGATAACTTCCCAAAAATCTTTCTGCCAATCGTCCATGTTTATACTTGCATCCCTTGTCTGGTAATAATTAATTATTTGTCCCTAAAATCTAGGTTTTAATCCTGTTGCAGTTTCCGTAATTCCTCCTGAAGACGTTCCACCTGTTGCCGCAATTCATCTACTTTGGGATCGGCTGCTTTGGTGTCTTCCTCGTCTTCAATAATTTCTATCCGTCGGGGTTCATGGGGAATATTAGATTCGTTACCTTCTACTGTTTGCTGTTGTGCCTGTTTCACCAACTCATCGACGTATTTCCGCGCTTCTTCTGCGTTTATTTCACCGCGAGAAATCATTTCATCGGCTAATTTTTGGGCTTGATTTCTTAATTCTTGTAAATTTACTTCAGCTTTTTCGGCGGCATAAGTAGCAATGCCTACGCCCAAATAAACTGCTTTTTTGACTAAATCACCTAAGTTGGCCATAGCAAAAATCCTGAATCGATCGCTCTTACCTACTAGAATAAACGATCCTTCTCCCAAATGGAGATGGGTTTTGGGAGTCAGTGAACAGTGAACAGTAATCGATGAACGCTTGCGCCTCTATCCAAGAGAGCCATCAGTGAACTGAAAACTCATACTAAATCCGTTGAGTATAAGCTAGTTATGAGGAGAGGCACTCATGCAAAAGGCAAGAGGCAAAAGCGAGAATAAATAATCAGTTTTTAATAAACGGATTTAGTATCATATCTGATAACTGATAACTGGTAACTGGTAACTGATGAGGTAAAGTTTTGTAAATAGATGCGGTGGTGGCGACAGCAAAATTGATCGCTATAAAGATGAAATTTTAGTCAAATTGCTGGTTTTTTGCCCTCAAAACGACGATAGAGATTTATTAGGTCATTTTTGACCTAAATAGTGTAATTAAGCTCAAAATAACTAAATATTGCCCATAGCTGCCGGCTGCGGGCTGCCGGCGGAATCGATTTGTGTTCATCCTCAGCAAAGATTTAAACTAAACAATCGAGACCAGATTCCCGATTTAATCACAAAAAACTATGTTTCCTATTCATCGCCCCCGTCGTCTGCGTCAAACCCCTCAAATGCGCCGTCTGGTGAGTGAAACCGTCTTGACAGCCAATGACTTTATCTATCCCCTTTTCGCCACAACGGGGGAAGGTATCGCCCAGGAAGTCAAATCGATGCCGGGGGTGTACCAATTATCAATCGATAAAATTGTTGACGAAGCCAAGGAAGTGCGGGATTTAGGAATCCCAGCGATTATTTTATTCGGGCTGCCGGAAAGCAAAGACACAGAGGCGACGGGAGCATGGCACAATCATGGTATTGTGCAAAAAGCGGCCACAGCAATTAAAGAGGCAGTTCCCGATCTACTCATTGTCGCCGATACTTGTTTGTGTGAATATACCAACCACGGTCATTGTGGTTATCTGCAAACGGGAGATTTAACCGGCAGGGTGTTAAACGATCCCACTCTGGAATTATTGCAAAAAACCGCCGTTTCTCAGGTAAAAGCGGGAGTGGATATCATTGCACCTTCGGGAATGATGGATGGTTTTGTCCAGGCAATTCGTCAAGGATTGGATGAGGCGGGTTATAGTGATACACCGATTCTTTCCTATACGGCTAAATATGCCTCTGCCTATTATGGTCCGTTTCGGGATGCGGCGGATTCTACCCCCCAATTCGGCGATCGCAGAACCTACCAAATGGATCCGGGTAATGCCAGAGAAGCCTTAAAAGAGGTGGAATTAGACGTATTAGAGGGAGCAGATATGTTAATGGTAAAACCTGCCCTGTCTTACATGGATATTATCTGGAGAATCAAGGAAATGACTAATTTACCCGTGGCTGCCTACAATGTATCGGGGGAATATTCAATGATTAAAGCGGCGGCGTTAAATGGCTGGATTGACGAAAAACGGGTGACTTTAGAGACTTTAACCAGCTTTAAACGGGCGGGGGCCGATATTATCTTAACCTACCACGCTAAGGATGCCGTGCGCTGGTTAGCAGAGGGTTAAACTTGATGATTGAACCCACCATGCTGATTATTTAAGTAGGTAGGCACAATTCATTCAAGCAACTACATAGCGCACTGCTGCAACAATTTGTAACCGATCGTGGAATCTATAGCGTTTCCTAAGCTAGTGAGGTACACCTATTTTTCTTCCCTTTTGCCTTTTGCCTAAAACCCATAACTTTTGTACCTCAGCCGACTGAAAAACGCTATATGATGTCTTTTATTTTTGGCTGTTCAAGTGCCGACGGTTCCACAGTTTTAGTCCTTCAAACCAGAAAATACTGACAACTCCAGAAACTAAGCTAACCAGCAAATCATCAGTATGTAGAAATGAAAAGCCGAACAGGTGTCGTAGCAAGGGAACATAGAGAACTAATCCCAAAAACAGCAGTCCACCGCCGATCACCCACCACAAAGCCTGATTAGGAGCTTGGAGCATTTCTGGAATCGTTCGGGACCAGGAACGATTGGTTAAAATCATAGCCAGGTTGGAGATAATCAATGTCGTAAATGCTAAGGCACGAGCATCAAATTCACTATTGCCGTTGTTATAGGCGATCGCAAATACAATAACCAGTACCACTAAAACGCTGATCCCCTGAAGCAAGGCCAATCGCAACGTCCGACGACTGAACAAGGGTTCTTTGGGATTACGGGGTGGGCGACGCATAATATCGCTCTCTGCCGGTTCAGCTTCAAACACAACCGTGCAGGCTGGATCGATAATTAAGTGCAGAAAGGCAATGTGGATGGGGAGCAGCACCAAGGGCCAGCCAAACATGACTGGAATCAACGACATACCCGCGATCGGAACGTGAACGGCCAAGGTATAGGCCATCCCTTTTTTCAGGTTGTCAAAGATACGTCTGCCCAGTTTGACCGATTCGACGATGGACGAAAAATCATCTTTCAACAGGACCAAATCGGCAGACTCGCGCGCTACATCGGTCCCCCGTTCACCCATGGCAATGCCGATATGGGCAGACTTGAGGGCCGGGGCATCGTTGACACCATCACCGGTCATAGCCACAATTTCACCGGAGCGTTTCAGTGCATTGACAATCAATAGTTTTTGTTCGGGGACGACACGGGCAAAGATGTTGGTGCTTTGAATGCGATCGCGCAGTTCCGACTCACCCATTTGCTCCAGTTCCCTACCGGTGATCACCTTGTCTAAAGGCCTGAGTCCAATCTGACGGGCAATGTTCTGGGCTGTTACCGGATAATCACCCGTAATCATGACAACGCGAATTCCCGCACCATAGCATTCAGCGATCGCAGGTGCCACAGTAGGGCGCACCGGGTCTTCCAGGCCGATGAGTCCGACAAATTCAAACTCAAAGTCGTGTTGTTGAACAGGTAAGCGATCGTCAGATTCTAAGTAGGCTGGAGGCCCGGATGACTCAAGAGCGTGGGTTTTGGGTAATGTTCCCATTTTGCGTCCTTGGGCGACTCCCAGAACTCGCAAACCCTCTCCGGCCATTGCCTGGATCTGTTCGACAAGCTCCTGTTGTTGAATCGGGCTGAAATGGCAGAGATCGGCGATCGCTTCTGGAGCCCCTTTTGCCGCAACGGTAAGCTCCCCCGTCAGGGATTCCCAGACACAGGACATGGCCAAGAGATCGGTGGACAGGGGATATTCGCGCAGTAGTTGCCAATCGCTATGCAGGTGTTCAGTCTTGGCTAGGTAATTCCAACCAATTTGCTGCAAAGCTTTTTCCATCGGGTCAAAGGGATCTTTGCGACTCGCTAGAATACCAAACTCGATCAGGGGATGAAGGACTTCTGGCAAGGGTTCGCGCTCGTGGAGCGTCACATCGTACAGACAAGCATTGGAGCCGCTGTAAACCAACAATTGTTTGACGGCCATTTGGTTCAATGTCAGGGTTCCAGTCTTATCGACACAAAGAACGGTGACAGAACCCAGGGTTTCAACCACTGGAATGCGACGGGTTAGTACCTGTTTTTGCGAGAATCGCCACGCTCCCAGAGCCAGAAAGATGGCCAGCACCACCGGAATTTCATTGGGCAAAATTGCCATCGCCAGGGCTAATCCTGCCAAAAAGCCATGCAACCAATCGGCCCGGGTTAATCCATAAATCACGACCACCGCCGCACAAATGGCCAGCGCGATCATCGTCAATTTACCGACAATGCGACGGGTTTCTTTTTGTAAGACCGTGTCTTCCGGTTCAACCGTTTGCAGAGCTTTGCCAATTTTTCCCATTTCAGTGCCGATACCCGTTGCTTGCACCTGGGCAATGCCCTGCCCTTGCACCGCAAGAGTGCCAGAATAGACAGTGGGTAAGTCGTCTCCACCCGGTCTCAAGGTGGCTGAAAGTTTCTCTGGGTCTTCTTCTAGCTGGATGGTGCGTTTCCTGACCGGAACAGACTCTCCGGTTAACAGCGATTCATCAATCGTCAAGTGAGTGGACCACAGCAAAATCGCATCCGCAGGAACGCGATCGCCCTCCTCCACCACGATCAGATCCCCCTCTACCACTTCTCGGCCGGCAATTCGCTGCCGTTCCCCATCTCGAATCACCAAGGCCCGAGGACTGGATAAGTCCCGCAGTGCTTCTAGAGAACGTTCCGTTTTCTGCTCTTGGTAAAGATTGATGCCAATAATAAAAAAGACAAACCCCAATAAAATCAGAGCTTCTTGTGCATCACCCAAAAAGAGGTAGATGACACCACAGGCAATCAGGAGCAAGAAAATCGGCTCTTGGATAATGTCTAGGGCGATCCTTAAAAAAGTACGATGCTGGGTTGAGGGCAGTTCGTTGTAGCCATGCTGTTTCAAGCGATCGCCAGCTTCTTGGCTAGACAACCCGTTAAACTGCCTATTTTGTATATGTGCAACCATAACAATTACCTAGGTTTTTCACACAGGCTATTCTCGCACATAGAGAGTAGTTGACATACCCCACGCCGTAAACGGACGTGGATTCTTCTAGCATCACTGCTGTGAATTTCTGGCTCAACGAGTCCACTTGAATTAGATTCCTAGCGAAATCCCAGCCAGAGGTGGTTCTCTCCTCAGACTTTCGCTCCCTTACAGAAGCCTGTTCTCGTGTGTCCCACGATACAGTTCCAAACCTCTAAAATAATTGGTTTCTTTGGTACTTGACGCTGAGAGCTTTTACCTATAGGAGCATTCCCCTATAGAACCCCATAACTCTAGTTTTCAAGGTGCGTTCATCCTTCGATGACTGGGTTTTTTAAGCGGTTGCTTACCCGGCCCCCTATTCTTAATATCATAAGTAGGTGGGTGGTATTAAATATAAGATGAACGTAGGTTGGGTTGAAGCATGAAACCCAACGCCCGATTATGTTACGCTACCGCTAACCCATCCTACAAATAATTGTGCC
>NZ_JASJFG010000980.1:0-3125 GCF_030065375.1 Microcystis sp. M49636_WE2
GCTAGTTGTGGCGACGTTACTGTCGAACAACTAAAAAAATACGTCGAGAACCAAAACTCCCCGAAAGTGGAAACGCTACCGCGTTAGTTTTATTCTGGTCGCGATTCATCTCGCTCCATTGAGATAGTTTTGATTCCCGCTCTGGCCCGGTCGGGAGGAAATAATACCAATTCTCCAAAGTCTGACTACAGAAGTTTAATCCCCCTAAATCCCCCTTAAAAAGGGTGACTTAAATTCGATGTGTAGTTTTCATTTAGAGAAATGGTATAAGCATATTCCAGAAAAAGGGTTTTTTTGAGAAACCCGTTTTCTAACTGATAACTCAAAAAGATTGGGATTGAATGGCCGTGATTACCACCGTATTGATAATATCGGGAACGGTACAACCGCGACTGAGATCATTGACGGGTTTTTTTAATCCCTGTAGGATTGGACCAATCGCTAAAGCTTTTGTTTCCCGCTGCACGGCTTTATAAGTATTATTCCCTGTATTCAGGTCAGGAAAAATAAACACCGTCGCTTGGCCCGCTACCTCTGACCCCGGCATTTTTTGGGCAGCTACTTCCTTATCCACGGCCGCATCGTACTGAATCGGCCCTTCTAGCTTCAAATCGGGGCGTTTTTCCCTAGCGATTTTGGTCGCTCGTCGTACTTTTTCCACGTCTTCTCCCTGGCCCGATTGACCCGAAGAATAGGAAAGCAGGGCGATTCGCGGCTCTATTCCGAATTTTTGGGCGGTTTCGGCAGAAGATAGGGCGATTTCGGCTAATTCCTCGGCACTAGGGTCGGGATTGACCGCACAATCCCCATAAACCAAGACTCGATCCTCTAGACACATAAAAAAGACCGAGGAGACGATCGCACAATCGGGCTTAGTTTTGATAATCTGGAGTGCAGGCCGAATCGTGTGTTGAGTGGTATGCACTGCCCCCGATACCATACCATCAGCATCGCCCTGATACACCATTAAAGTGCCAAAATAGGAGACATCCTGTGCATAATCCCGGGCCATATCCAGATTCATTCCCTTGGCTTTTCTCGCTTCGTAGAGGGTCTGCACATAGCTTTCAAAATGGGGACTAGCCACGGGGTCAATAATTTGCAGGCGATCGAGATCGAGAGTGATACCATGTTTTTTAATCACCATTGCGATCTCGTCCGGTTGTCCCAAAAGGGTTAAATCGACGATATCCTGTTCGATTAAAACTGTGGCTGCCTGGAGGATGCGCGGTTCGGTCCCTTCGGCCAAAACGATGTGACGTTTTTGCGCTTTGGCCTGTTGTACGAGATTATAGGTGAACATCTTCGGGGTAATCCCCTGGGTCCGCAAAGTGCGAATTTGCGCTTCTAGGCGATCAAGATTGATGTTACTGTGAAAAAGCTGCAGACTGAGGTTAATTTTATCGTAGTCCGTCGAGGTCAGGGTGGTTCGCACTTGGTGGATGCGTTCGGCCGTAGTGTAGGTATCGGTGGTGACGGAGAGAATCGGTAAGGGATCGGGCAAACCGTCAATTAAACGGGCGATCGAAGGATTGAGTTTATGACCTGCTGTTAAGACTATACCGGCTAATTGGGGATAATTGGCCGATTGGTGGGCCTGTAACATCCCGATAATCACATCGCCGCGATCCCAAGGCGTGATAATTAAGCTATCTTCTTTTAGCCGCTCTAGGGCATTTTGCATCTGCATGGCCACCACCAGAAAGTTACTAGCTAAACTGTCTAATCTCTGCTGTCCGTAGAGAACTTTTGCCTGTAATTGTTGGGCGATTTCTGCCACTCGCGGGCTGCTCAGTTTGGCATTGTGGGGAATCACTCCTAGGGCATATTCTTGGGGGGGAAAAATTTTAGTCAGGGTTTTCCGTAATTCCTCTATTTTTTCCTCTTCAGCTTGATTGATAATAATCCCAATCACCGTACAACCTTTATCTTGGTAGGTGTCGCAGGAAATCAGGATCGGACTAAGGGCATCTTCGATACTGCGATTGTGGGCATTACCTAATATTAAGATGGGATGGCCGAGATTTTTGGCAATTTCTGTATTTAGTTCAAATTCAAAGGCGGAATTTTCTTGCAGATAATCGGAACCTTCACAGAGGATAAAATCATATTTTTTTTCTAAGTTTTTAAACTTTTTGATAATTCTTTCGATGATTTCATCAAATTTTTGTTGTACCAATAAATCCTTAACTTCTTCGTAACATAAACCGAAGGCTTCTTCGTAGGTTTGTTCTAATTTAAAATAATTGAGGATTAAGTCAATGTCTTCGTCCCGATGACCTTCGGAGCAGTCGAGAACAATTGGCTGGAAAAAAGCAACTTTATTAGTTTTGCGGAGAATTAAGTCAATAATTCCTAAAGCGACTAACGCTTTACCGCTTCCCGTTGCCGTCGTGCTGATATATAAAGAGTTAGTCATAGGTAGAGAAGAATAATAACAGGAGTGGGATTTAATTGGGCCACCCCAACCTTGAGGTGAGCGATTGATCCCCCCTTAATCCCCCCTTAATAAGGTGGTTTTGATCCCCCCTTAATAAGGTGGTTTTGATCCCCCCTTAATCCCCCCTTAATAAGGTGGTTTTGATCCCCCCTTAATCCCCCCTTAATAAGGGGGGCTGCGAGCAAGTTGTCTATAAGGGCGTGAATTGTTGGGAAATTTTCAGGTAAACTATCTTCAGTTGTTGGCTAATCCAGAGATTTTTCTCACAGAGCGATCGCTGTTTGAATATCTACTAGGGAGTGATGGACTATACCTTGTAATCTAGCAGTTATTTTGTCTGATTGCTGTTCACTGGTAACATTTTTTCCATGAACTTGATTTAATTTCCTCAGATTAAGATAAAGACTCCAGAAAATCCTATCACCGGCTTTCCAGCTAAGGCTTGTTTTTTCACAAAGATTTAAGCTTATCTCCCTCGGATTGCCATTAAATCTTAACTGGAAGCAATTACCCCAGATTGTTGAAACCATTGGCTAATTCCGGCGGCTAAAACTTGCGCTAATTGTTTTTGTGCCTGAGTATCGGTAATCCATTCAAATTCTTGAGGATTACTCATAAATCCTAACTCTAATAACAATGAAGGACTACTATAGGGACGAGTTAAAGCTAAATTATTCCAAAATAC
>NZ_JASJFG010000516.1:0-9502 GCF_030065375.1 Microcystis sp. M49636_WE2
GATGCAAGGGTGATGCAAGGGTTTTAAGAGATTCTAGCAGATTTAAGTGCATTTGGGAAGCTCTCAATCAAGCTAAAAGCCCTTTCCTGTAAGGTTTTTACCATTATTCAGCAAACCCTACTTAGTATTAGATATGTGTAATTAATTGTGTCTAGCTACTTATCCATTAGACTTCTTGCATAAATCCGAAAACAAACGATAGAAACAATAATGGGAGGGACTTTCAGTTAATTATTTATTAGTAGTTGATAATCTTCAAAAATGTTGCTGTACAAGGATCGAATTAAGACTTTTGCAAGAGGTCTATTATGTGCCAAAATTCAATAAGCGAGAGCGCCTTTTTCCCTAACCAAAAAGGAAGGCTTTTAAACCTTCCTTACCATAGAATTGGTCATTTATTGCCGTTTGCGAGCCAATAAACCCAGAGAACCCACCGCTAATAAACCTAAAAGGGTGCCTGGTTCGGGGGTTGTCTGTGTCTGGGCAGGTTGAATGGTCCAGTTAGCAGCAACTATATTACCTGATACATTGGTCAAATCGACAGAGTAGTCGAAATTATTAGTATAGTAAACAGCATTGGACCCACTCACGAACCATGCGTTAGGTGTTTGTGTAGAATTGGTTGAGACGACATTGAGATTAGTAGCATCATACCAATCAGAAGGAACAGCCGTTAACTGTCCTGAGGCATTGGTGACAAAGCTTCCTGTGCTAACACTCAACCCATCACCCCCATTAGGATTAAAGGTGGTAACGTGGGCCACATTACCAAAGTTGAAGGTGACAGTCACAATGTCACTGGCGTTCCATGTTTGGTTGAACAGGGAAGTTCCCCCATTGTCAAGCTGATAGGTGATAACCGCAGTATCACCGACAATAACGTTATCGACATCAGCATAGAAAACAGTATCCGTATAGGTAGCGGTAAAAATGGCGGCATGGGCGGGAATGGCAGTGAAAACGGCACAAGTCACCCCAGGAAGGCAAAGGGCTTTTAGCAGTTGATTAGTCATTTTTGATTGATTGACAAGTTAATTTCATGGCTAAGAATGGGGAAAAACTGCTCGTTATACCCCATAAATCATTGCTTAACAGCAATAAGCAGCCTCATTCTACCCCCCCCCCGAATTTGTCAAGTATTCTCCGTTTTTTATTGATGAATCCGGAAAAAAGCCCATCAGGGAGAGACTGGAAGGGTTCGCCAAGGAAACATCTTAAATTAATCAGTAATGATTAAGATTGAGCTATTTTAGGGGTTAAAGTCGGTCCTTATTCCCCCCTTTATTAAGGGGCGTTAGGGGTGAGCAAAACGTCCTAATCTTAGCGCGTAGTGCTATAAAATAAGAGCATGAAAACTGACACGATTTTTTATCAACTCTTTCAATCATTCCCCTCTATCTTCTTTGAATTAATTCAACTCCCTATCAGCGAAGCCAATAACTACCGCTTTGACTCAGTGGAAGTCAAACAACTTTCCTTTCGTCTCGATGGAGTCTTTCTGCCTCAAAATAATCACCCTAGATTTCATCGTAAAACCGGGGTTGGGACGGGGATAAAGTTATCCCCTCACCCAACCTTACTTACCAACGATTTAAGAAACCGCCACCATTACCCCAGCGCGGTCGGGAATTAAAGAAACCACCACCGTCAGACCAACCATTACGCCAGGGCCGCGCATTAACGAAACTACCACCGCGACCATCTACCCAACCACCGACACGACTATTCCCCCAACCGCGATTGCCACCATCTCCCCAGCCTAAAGCTTGTAAACTAGGATCGGCAGTACCTTCCGGCAGTTGGTTAACCCGTTCGCGTACAGCGCTAGATAGACGACTTAAACGCGCTTCAATGGGATTAGCCTCGTCTGAGGCGGCCTGAGCGGTGCTAGTCAGACCGAAGGCAGATAAAGCGAGAAGAAAGCCGACTAAACCAGTTTTATTGCTGATATTCACCTGAATTTATGCTCCTATTTGGCTTCTTGGGGATTAATTTGGGCGTGTTCGATAACTTTGAAGGCAAAAAACCCCTTTAATAATTCTGGGGGGATGGGAACCATGCCTTGACTACCGAACCAGCGATCGATTTGACTAACGGTGGCCGTATCATTGGTGATGTAATCCTGCATCATTTTAACAATGGCATAGTTGACATCATCCAAAAAAGTAGAGTTATTTTCGGGAACCATGCAAGCAATGCCAAAATTAGCTAGAGCTTCTTCGGGGACGATTTCGTAGATTTTAGGGTTATCTCTGAGGATTGTTCCCGCTAAAGAGATGCTATCCCCCGCTATTGCGTCAATTTTACCAGTTTTTAAAGCTTCGAGGGCTTCTTCTACGGTGCTGTAGGTGGTAACAATTGTCGCTTGCGGTTGTACTAATTTAATCACATCCACGGCCGCAGAAGTGGGAACCAAGGCGATGCGTTTACCGATTAGGGATTGAGGAGTGGAGAGATTGCTACCTTTTTTGGCTAAAATCCTAATCCCAGAAATGCTGTAACTGATGGAAAAATCGACAACTTTCGCCCTTTCCCAAGTAAAAGCCGTACTACAAGCGATATCGATGTCCCCGCTACGAATGAGATTAATTTTCTCTCCGGGTTGATTAGCTTCAATCATTTGCAGGGTGACGGGACGACCGAGACGAGTTTCCAATCGTTTTCTAATTCGTTCCAACACATCCATAGAATAGCCGACTAATTCCCCCTTATCATCAATGTAGGAGTAGGGAATCGCATCAAAACGGGTTCCTACGGTCAAAAATCCCGTGCGAGCCACTTTTTCCACCACTGTTTCCGCTAAACTTGCACTGGCGAGGAACATAGGTAATATGCAACCCAGTCCCACTAACTGTAAAATTTTCTTCATAAATCGAGTGCTTGCTCCCGTACAAACATAACTATACTAGAATTCGCTAAAAAATCTTCAGGGCTTCCATAATAATTTCTGTGAACTTTTACAAATTAGATGGCGGTTCAAGGCGAATTAATTGACCGTTACCTTCATCGGTGAGCAGGTATAAAAATCCTTCGGGACTTTGACGCACATCCCGCACCCTCTGACCGATGGGAATCGCTTCTTGATTGATAATTTCACCCGATTTATCCACTTCCAGACGGCGAATATCCCTAGAAACTAAACCACCGGCGAATAAATTTCCCTGCCAATTAGGAAAGCGATTACCAGTATAAAAGACCAATCCTGAAGGAGCGATTGCAGGTGTCCAAATTGTTTTCGGATCGATCAGACCTAGTCGAGATTTTTCGCTGGAAACTGGGGTATTAGTGCCGTACTCTTGACTGGCAGAAACCACTGGCCAACCATAATTTTTACCTTTTTCAATTAAATTTAATTCGTCCGCTCCTTTCGCTCCGTGTTCTGTTGCCCAGACTCTTTTAGTCATCGGATCAAAGCTGATTCCTTGAATATTCCGATGACCATAACTCCAAATTTTAGAACCCGCAAAAGGATTATCTTTAGGTAGAGAACCGTCGTCATTGATGCGAATAATTTTACCTAAATGACTTTGCCGATTTTGTGCCTGTTTTCTAATTAAATCCCCCGCTAATTGTAGGGGAGGATTGCCCCCGTCCCCAATCGCTACCAATAAAGTGCCATCCGGTAGCCATAATAACCGCGAACCGAAGTGTTGAGAGCCAGTTTTTGCCTGGGAAACTTCAAAAATAACCCGCACATCTCGCAAACTTGCACCATCATAAACCGCACGAGCGACGCGGGTACGATTAGCCTCCTGGTCTCCGTGGGCATAAGTTAGATAAATCCAGCGATTTTGGGCAAATTGGGGATGAATTGCCACATCGAGCAATCCTCCTTGTCCGACGGCAAAAACTTCGGGAACTCCAGCGATGGCTTTTGGTTCTAATTTGCCCTCTCTAACCACTCTTAAACGACCGGGACGCTCTGTGATGAGGATTTCCCGGTTAGGTAGCCAAACCATCGACCAGGGATGCTCTAAACCCTCGATTACGGTCACTTTTTGCCATTGATTTGTCTGGGAATTATTCGCCGAAGTTAATACATTTGCACCTTGACAACTGGAGATAATTATGGTAAGCAAAACGCTGGATACTATAGGCGAGAAAATGCGATTAAGAGAAGTAAGCATTAGTTGGTAACTCCCCATACAAATATTGGTCAATTTTCCCCGACTAATCAAGCTCACCCTATTTTAGAAACTGGGCAGTTTTAAGAAACATTTTAGGCGGTTTGACTTCATTGGGCAATGCGCTCTCAAAAAGAATCCTTACCCTCGTACCCACCGTTAGCTCTAAGGGAACATCGGGTTGAAGCACTGTCCGATCAAATATAGCTTCGAGTTCTTGGAACATTACTCTTGACAGGGTATGGCCTGTTTCTAGTATGATCGCTTCTGTGTGGAGCCTAAACGTTCAATCTATTAGTATTCTTAGTATTCCTATGGTCAATCAATAGACATCCCCAAAAACTTATAAGCGAGTCACAGCAAGACAGGCAGATTAGACCGAGAGTCAAAATTAGCTCTAAAAACGGATTGATCAGTGCTTGGTGTTGCTGAAATTTTGAAGTGTTGCTATGATTAATCTAGAATCTTTTCCTTTGGAGTATAGAGGCTATGACTCAAAAAGTATTAGCAAAATTAATGTCTTTTGCTATTAGCGATAAGCTAGGATTATTCAAAATAGCGATCGCATCTTCTTGTTTGATGATTGTTCCGCAGGGGCAAGTTAGGGCTGCATCTATTTTCATAGCGAATCATAGCTTTGAAGACCCGATCGCTCCCCAACAGCCGGATGGGTATTTTTATAGCATTAATGACATCACTAACTGGGTAATTGGTGGTCTGAGCGATCCCGGTTATACTGCTGGAGTTGATAAGCCAGTGAATCTCCCAAACACTTCAAACGTCTTTTTCACTGACCCGATTCCCGATGGATCTCAGGTAGGCTCCAGTAATGGGCGAACTATCAGCCAGACACTTTCCGCAACTTTGCAAGCGAACACGCAATATACTTTGGGTGCCTATGTCGGACGCAGATTAATTCTTCCCAATGTGCCGTCGGGCTACTACAATATCGAACTTTTAGCCGAAAGTACAGTTCTAGCCTCTAACAATAGTATTACTCCTCTTGCCGGCGAATTCGAACTTGTCACCGTTAACTATGCCAGTGGTGTCAGCGATCCGCTCATCGGGCAGGCATTAACAATTCGTCTGACATCGACATCACAGCCTCACCAAGTCAATTTCGATAATATAACCCTTGACGCTTCTCCCATTCCCGAACCTTCCGCGATATTAGGATTGCTAGGTTTCGGACTGTTGGGAATCGGTTCAACGTTAAAACAAAAACGATGAGTAGTCCTGCAAAATTAATTACCTAGTCGAGACGGGAGACGGCTTAGATATGTAATTAATTTTGCTTAGGTGCTTAATTTAACCGAATTAGGGGTATGAAGCTTTCCTGCCCGTGATTCCCGATCTAAATCTCCTGGAGAGCGATCCCTAACCCTCTCAAATTTCTTGAGATTGTTTTGACAATTCTCCCAAAGGAGTTTAGCATCATGATAATAGCAATTGTAAGTTAGATGTGACTGGAATGTGATATGACAGTCGCTTTTTTACTTTATGAAGCTATCATTCAACAATTCTGAATTCATCCATGACTCTCCCGATTATATCATCATTGATATAATCGGTTTTTATTTCTTCTCCCAATAATTCCTCGATTTCCTTATCTTTAAAAAATTGACTAAATAAGTATAAGTAGCTGGTTATAATTAAATTAAAAATGGATTTTAGGTTCGATCCCCCCTGCCCCCCTTGATAAGGGGGGTGCCGATCCCCCCTTAGTCCCCCCTTGATAAGGGGGGTGTCTGACAACTTTTAACGCCTACCTACTTAAACGTCTTGAAACAAATACTAATCCATTGATTATAATAGCTTTAACCACTGTTCCTGCTGGAAATTTTTTCTCGAGGGTCGATTCCTAATTTAGAGTTGATTATTTCAAGTATTCCTATTTCGTCAATTAGCCCGGCTACTATTCCTAAGTGATCTAGGTTTTTAATTTTTACCTCTGAGATAGGAGACAATTTTTGTACCTTTAATAGATTTTTGAGCTTTTTGTTCGTCTCACTTTTTTTGGACTAATTCTCTGAGTATTTTTGCTTATTTTTTCTTGAATGAGTTTATGCTACTTTATACTACATTTTGAAGTGCGGAGTGTCGGTTAAAGAGTATCGGTACGGCCTCCTATGAATCCCCTCATCGCTCGTCTGAATTTTGTTTCTCCTGGCCCCGATGATGTCCGCAAGGCCAGGGATGAAGGACAGAGTTTAAGCGCCGCTAATCTGGAAGGTATCGATTTAAGCCAAATGGACTTGAAAAACCCCGATTTTGCGGGGGCAATCCTCTTGGGGGCCGATTTAGCTGGGGCTAATCTCACCGGGGCGAATTTAGAGGCGGCGGATCTACGCCTGGCTAATCTGCGCGGCAGCGATCTCCGGGGTGCCAATTTACGAGACACTTTACTATATCGCGCGGTCCTCTGTGGGGCTGATTTGCAGGGTGCTGACTTAACTGGTGCGAAAATTTCCCTCTCTCTCTACGACGGGACAACCGACTGGCCGGAAGGCTATGATTATAAAAATTCGGGAGCAATCGGGCCAAAAGCCAATTTAACCGGTGCTTATCTCAATAACGCTAATCTTAGATTTGCCGACCTCAGTGGTGCTAATCTCCGGGGAGCTTATTTAAGCGAGGCCGACTTAACCGGTGCAAATCTGGCAGCAGCGGCCTTAAGTGGAGCTAACTTGCAAAGAGCGTCCTTAACCGGGGCTTTTTTGCGTGACGCTCGTTTAGTTGGGGTCGAGTTACAGTTTGCGGATCTGCGGGGTGCGGACTTAACCGGTGCAATTCTAGAACAGATACAGAATTTAGAAGGGGCCGATTTCAGTCAGGTGGAAGGATTGAGCGATTTAGAGCGCTCTTATCTCTGTGGTTGTTCCTCCCGGGAGTTAGGAACTTGGAACCCCTACACCCGCTCCAATACTGGCCAGAGTTGAGACTGTTTACCGCGTTAGAGTGGGCCTCTTTGACCGACCACCGACTCCCCAATCGGCCCTGAAATCGGCAATGCCCAAAATAGTTAAACCCCATGTAGAATCGGATTTACCAGACAATTTAGCGGCTTTTCTCCTCAACACTTAAATTAATCGTGCCGCGGGGGTTTATTGGTCGGAGAACCCGCCGGAACGACCTTGGATGTGGGGGGGATACCTTTGAGGGAAATGAGCGTATTCATCACCGTTTTTGCCACGGGAGCGGCAACAGTGGAGCCAAAAGTATTGGCACCCTTGGGTTCATCCACCACCACCAAAACCACATAACGGGGCGATTCGATCGGTAAAATCGCGACAAAACTGGTAATTTTGGCGTTAGGTAGATAACCCCCCGTCGGACTAGCTTTTTGTGCGGTTCCCGTTTTGCCTCCGATGCGATAACCAGGGATTTGGGCTGCTACCCCCGTCCCCTTGCTGACGACGGTTTCCATCATTTCCACCACTTGCCGGGCCACGGTGGGAGAAAAGACTTTTTTGCTGGGATAATCGGGCTGCCAGTGCAAACGGCCGCGGTCGTCGGCTAATCCTTTGATCACATGGGGAGTCACTAGGGTGCCACCATTGGCCAGCGCACCGTGCATTTGTACTAATTTTAAAGGCGTTAGGGATAAACCTTGACCAAAGGAAGCGGTGGCCGATTCAATGGCATTATCCAGAAATTCTGGTTCGGGTTTGAGATATCCTGCCACTTCTCCGGGTAAATCTACGCCAACCCTTTGATTTATTTCCAATCCTAATAAACTTTTATAGAAATCAACTCGCCCCATTTTTTGGGCAATTTGCACCATGGCCACGTTACTAGAGGTTTGCAGAACTCGGGCCATATCTAGCGCCCCATAACCCTGTTTAGAGGCATTTTTAATCGTCCAGGGACCGACAGTAATTGCCCCCGGATCATTGACTACTGTATTAGCTTTAATTGCCCCTGCTTCCATAGCCAGGGCGATAATAATTGGTTTAAAAGTTGACCCCGGTTCGTACTGATCGGCTACGGTCCAATTTTTAAATAGAGCCACATTGGCTTTATAGTATTCGTTGGGGTTAAAAGTTGGCTCACAAACTAGGGCTAAAAGAGAACCATCAAGGGAGTCCATGACGATGACAGCCCCTCGTTTGGCATTAAATTTTTTTAGCTGTTCTCGTAGGGCCGTCCTGGCGGCTCTTTGTAGTTTTAAATCGAGGGTTACTTCTAACTGTAATTCATCGAATTGAAAGATACCATCGGGAACAAAAGCTGGTAAAATTCGCCCGTCTCCCATGCGTCTTGTATTGACAGAAAAAGGGTCTCTTTCTAATAACTGACTGGAACCTCTTTCTAATCCTGCTTGGCCACGATGTTCTTTATCTACATAGCCAATCACGTCAGCTGCCACATCGTCTTGGGGATAATAACGAGCGTATTTTTCCTCTAATTCTACACCGTCAAGAGATAATTGTTTTAAGCCCCTAGCCACGGATTCGGTTAATTGATTGGCTAAACGAATTCCTGTTTCTTTTTCTTTAAATCTTTTAATTAGTTGATTAGTGGGAATATTTAATAAAGGAGCTAATTTATCAGCCACTTCTGCTGGGGGAATAGCAAACAGTTTTGGGTGTACATAAAGAGTATAAATCAAGCGATCGGTCGCCAAAACATTACCATTACTATCGACGATCGCCCGTCGGGGAATATAGGGTCTAATACTGGTAGTTTGCTGTTGTCTGGCTCTTTTTTGCAATTCCTGTGCTTGTACTATTTGTAATTGGTACAATCGCCAGGCTAACCCCAAAATACCCATGACTAAAATCAACCACACCGCCACCAATCGTCCGTTACTCAAAGGCAATTTTTTTAACTGTTGTTGCTGTTTTTTGGCGTTTAAATAGGACTTTCTGTCCCGGATCCTGCCAGAGGGCGATCGAGTTTCTTTACCTCTAAATTTGGGTCTTTTTGTGTCAGTCATGAGAAGTATCTTTCAGTGATCAGTGAGCAGTAACCAGTGAACAGTGAGCAGTGATCAGTAACCAGTAATCAGTGAAAAGACAGTAGGAAACTTCTATTTAATACTGCACACTTAAAAACTCACATCTGATAACTTTTAACTTACCCACTGATAACTGATAACTGATAACTGTTAATAGGCACTTCTGGGTCGAGAATTGACGGTAGATTGGGGTTGAGAAGCGGGGGCAGGTTTCAGGTTCGGGGCAGATTTACGCTGTAAAAAGATAGTTTGGAAGGGTTGGGGATGAGTCAATCCCGTTTCGGGTTTTTCTGCTTGTTGAGCTAGTTGATGTTTAAGGGTTTCATTGGTGGCCAAAAGATGGCGCTCGTGACGTTGCAGTGTTTCCAGTTTACCAAATTCTTTGTCCCAAACCTTGGGAATATATACCGTCCAAGCA
>NZ_JASJFG010000967.1:0-3507 GCF_030065375.1 Microcystis sp. M49636_WE2
GGGGAATCGGAACGACTCTTAGGAAAATTTACGCAAGAGACTGATATTCCCATCGATATTGCCAGCAAATTTGCCCCCGTACCGTGGCGATTGGGGGCGAATGCGGTTCATAATGCCATTACCGAGAGCTTAAACCGTCTAAAAAC
This sequence comes from Microcystis sp. M49636_WE2, assembly GCF_030065375.1. NCBI lineage: Bacteria > Bacillati > Cyanobacteriota > Cyanophyceae > Chroococcales > Microcystaceae > Microcystis > Microcystis sp. M49636_WE2. The sequence continues at coordinate 147 of NZ_JASJFG010000967.1, forward strand.
CGATAAAATGGCCCTTTACCAAGTACATTGGCCCTTCACCTTCCTAATTAGCCAAGAAACCCTAATGAATGCCCTAGGGGAAGAAGTAAAACGCGGCCGCATTGGTTCAGTGGGTGTAAGTAATTATTCCGCCGAGCAAATGCGTCAAGCAAGCCAGATTTTGGCGAAAAAAGAGGTTCCCTTAGCGGTCAATCAGGTGCAGTATTCGCTTTTGTATCGCAAAATAGAAACTAAGGGAATTTTAGCCACGGCCAAGGAATTAGGTGTCACCATCCTCGCCTACAGCCCCCTCGCTCAAGGACTACTGACGGGTAAATATAGCCCAGAAAGCCAGAATTTGCCCGATGGAGCCAGAAAAGTTGACTCGCGGTTCAAAAAAGAAGGTTTGGAGAAAATAGCCCCAATTTTAAGGGTAATGCAAGAATTGGGCGTAAAATACCAAAAAACCCCCGCACAAGTCGCCCTCAATTGGTTAATCGCCCAAGGGGATGTAATTCCCATCCCGGGGGCAAAAACTGCGGCCCAAGCGAGGGAAAATGCCGGGGCCTTAGGATGGAGTTTAGAAGCGCAAGAGGTGACGCAATTAGAACAGATGAGCCGGCCTTGGCTGTAAAAATCAAAACTTTTGATTTTTGATCACCATTCTGGAAAAAGTCTCTAACTTTTTGGTGATCAAGATTAAAACAGGCTACAATCTTTGCATACTGCTGTACTACTTAAGAAAACTGGGGAGAAAATTAATGGCGACAATGACAAGTAATCCCGATCGAGATAAGGCCTTAGGTTTAGTCTTAAATCAAATCGAGCGCAACTTTGGCAAAGGTTCGATTATGCGTTTAGGAGATGCCACCCGGATGCGGGTGGAAACCGTACCTAGTGGTGCTTTAACCCTAGATATGGCGTTGGGTGGCGGTTTACCGAAGGGCCGTATCGTCGAAATTTACGGGCCGGAAAGTTCTGGAAAAACCACCTTAGCCCTCCATGCGATCGCAGAAGTGCAGAAAGCTGGGGGAGTGGCGGCCTTTGTCGATGCGGAACACGCTTTAGATCCCACCTATTCGGAAGATTTAGGGGTAGATATCAATAATTTACTGGTGGCACAACCGGACACGGGGGAGGCAGCCTTAGAAATAGTTGACCAGTTAGTGCGTTCTTCGGCCGTGGATATCGTTGTCATCGACTCGGTGGCCGCTTTAGTGCCGCGGGCGGAAATTGAGGGGGAAATGGGGGATAATCAGGTGGGTTTGCAGGCCCGTTTGATGAGTAAAGCCCTGCGAAAAATTGCTGGTAATATTGGTAAATCGGGTTGTGTGGTGATTTTCCTCAACCAACTGCGGCAAAAAATCGGTGTCACCTACGGCAATCCTGAAGTGACCACCGGAGGAACGGCCTTAAAATTCTATGCCTCGGTGCGTTTAGATATCCGTCGCATTCAAACTTTGAAAAAAGGCACGGAAGGGGAATACGGAATTCGGGCTAAAGTTAAGGTGGCTAAAAATAAAGTTGCGCCTCCTTTCCGGATTGCTGAATTTGATATTATCTTCGGTAAAGGCATTTCCCAGGTGGGTTGTATGCTCGATATCGCCGAACAAACTAACGTAGTTACTCGTAAAGGGGCATGGTATAGCTATAATGGCGAAAATATTGCCCAGGGTCGCGATAATGCCGTTAAATATCTCGAAGAAAGGCCAGAAGTAGCGGCAGAAATTGAGAAGTTATTGCGGGATAAATTAGACATGGGTTCGGTTCCTTTACCCACGGAACCGGCCGATGAGGACGAGGAGGACGATCTGGAACCAGAAATCTAAAAGAAGACGGTTTTAAGTCTTGGTTATCCCCCTATTTTGGGGGATTTTTTAGCTTCAGAATCGATAGATTTAGCGGCTTCTAACCATGATTGTAAACCTTTTTTAGTCGGTGTTCCTTTAGGGGTAAAAGTCCATAGATCTCGTTTATGTTGGGGGCCGTAGCTGATATGAATTGGGCGATTAATTCCGTAAAAATAGAGAGAATCAAAGGGTAATTTTTGGGTTAAAATCCAATCTATTAGGCGATCGCTAGTTAAATCGATAATCCGAAAATCACAGGCTGCCCCCAATCGCTGACAATAATATTGACCTTTTTGATTAATTTCGTGGGCGCAATGTTGATCACGACTGGGATCGATTCTACCGTTTTTTAAGCCAGTGATTGGGTCTTTTTTTTGGAGAAATTTTCTCAGATCATTGGAACAAAATCCGTAGGTTAATTGGAATCTTTCTCGACCAAAATTATCAATAATTGGATCGATAATAAAGTGAGCGAGATTTTGCCAAGCGGTTATCGTTTCAGGATTTTTTGGGTAGGGATCGATTTGTGCTGCGTACTTTTGATAGGTTTGGGAACAGGTAGATAATTCCTCTAGGGTTAAATATTTACCAATTAACATAATCATTTATCAGTTTTTTAGCTAGATCCTATCACCCGATTTAGCTATTTTACCAAAGCTGCTTTTTTGCGACCATAATAAACAGCGATAAAAGCGCTGACATACATCCATAAACTATAGACAATTGCGGGAATGGCTAGATCGGGATTCTTTAATAAACCGGCAGTGATAGCAATAGCTAAAGTGCCGCTTTGAATACCCACTTCAATTGCAATACAAATTCTTTGGGGAATAGTTAATTGAAATAAAAGACCACTGAAAAAGCCAATTAGGGAAGCAATCGTGTTTAAAATAATCACTGCCAGGCCAGTTTGAGCGATAAATAAAGGTAAACGTTGCCATTCTCTCAGGATTAATAAGCAGATAATAACTGCTAGAAAAATTACGGCTAAACGATTAGTTATCGGTTCCAGACTTTTGGCCAGTAAAGGGAAGTAATGGCGGATAGTCATACCGATAATCATGGGTAAAACTATAATCAAAAATATCTGCGCCATAGTGGAACCAATGGGTAGGGAGATGGCGGCACTTTCACCCATAAAATGCTGGAGAATGAAACTAGCTAAAAAAGGTATTGTGAAAATGGTGATGATGCTGCTAAAAGCGGTTAAAGTAACAGAAAGGGCTACATCTCCCTTAGCTAAATAGGTTAAAACATTGGAGGAAGGACCGCCTGGACAAATGGCGACAATCATTAAACCGACGGCAATTTCTGGCTGGAGAGGCAAGAGAGAAGCAATAATAAAGCCGATGATCGGTAGAATAATAATTTGATTGACTAAACCGATCAGGACTGCTTTGGGATAACGGGTGATACGCTGAAAATCGGCGAGAATTAATCCCAATCCCATGCCTAACATTAAAACGCCTAGGCCAACGGGTAAGAGGATATTAGTAAAAAAGTCGGCTTGCATGGGATAAAAGCGGAGAAGA
>NZ_JASJFG010001072.1:0-5848 GCF_030065375.1 Microcystis sp. M49636_WE2
AACGATATCATCAAAGCCATTTTTGGGAATTGCTACCATTAAATTCACTTGTACTGGTAGTTCGCTAGTTTCGTTTATCGCTTCTAAAAGATGGGCCGAATTATCAATTATTTCTGCTAACCACGCTTGTCCTTGTCCATTGAGGGCAATAAAACGTTCATGGGATTTTAAACGAACAACTTTTTTAAGATAATGACTTTGTTCGGGTGTTAAGGCAATTAACCCGTTTTCTAGGGTATTAAAATCAAGAAGAAGACGGTAATACAAGGCGGTTTAGTCTATATTACTATTGTGTTCAGAATCACTGTCAGCTATCTATTTTAGCTTTTATGGTGTTTTTGTATGGGGTAGATGGCTCTTCTGGTTTCTGTGTGGAAACGAGGTCTATACTGATAGTTTCTTCGACAAAATAGTCCTAAAAGTGTTACCCGATAAGCATTTCACGATTCCATAAGCAAAAATTATCACACAAAGTCGAGAAGAGCCGGTAGATTAGCCTAAAATCTTGATCATTAACAAACACGGGAATTGATTAATGAATTTACTAGGCATCGTTTTATACTCTTTTATGGGGGTGCTGTTGTTGGGGTTAGCTGTAGCTATCTGGTGGTTAGTCGATACCGTATCTTTATCCCCCACTAAACCGAAAAGAGCTACTTCTAAAAATAATCGTCAAAATTTGCCAATCAGTCAGCCTAAACTTTTCTACTTAGAAAGAGAACTTTTAACCCTCGTGAATGGAGATAAAGCTTTAGCGACTCGATTGCTTTTAAATATTAGATTGAGAAATCCCCAACGCAGTAAAAGCTGGTGTTATGAAAAAGTTATTTATGATCTAAAACGAGATCGAGGAGGAATTTAAATTGCCACTACAACAATTAGACTTATTAGAAGAATACCGTAGTGATCGCCATAATCTCATTGCCGATTTTTATCTACCTTGTTTAGCACAATCTACCCTCTATTGTCGAGCAGTCGGCTTTTTTTCTAGTTCTTCCCTTGTCTCTCTAGCTAAAGGATTAACCGCTTTAATTCGCGGAGGTGGAAAAATGCGTTTAATTGCTTCTCCCTATCTCTCGAGAGAGGATATAGAGGCGATTACTCAGGGATTAAAGCAAAGGGAAGAAGTGATTACTAAATCTTTGTTATCAGTTCTAGAAATTGACTTAGACGAAATTACTAAAAATCGTTTTGCCTGTTTAGCGTGGCTATTAAGTCAAGGAGTCTTAGAAATTAAATTAGCCATTCCCAAAAACTTAGTTAATTTTGGCTTATATCATGAAAAGTTAGGACTATTTATTGATGCTTTTGAAAATGCGATCGCTTTTACTGGTTCTGCGAATGAAAGTCACAGCAGTTTACAGGATAATTTCGAGTGTATCGATATTTTTCGCTCTTGGCAATCTCAGGAACAGCTAAGAGTTCAGAGAAAAATTGATAATTTTGAAAAACTCTGGCACAATCAAACTCCCCATCTAGATATTTGGGATTTTCCCGCAGCAGCAGCCCAATCTCTCTTAAAATTTCGTCCTGATTTTCCACCCACTACCGAACCCGATAGCAGTAGCAAAAAAACTTTTAAAGTTGCCGCCGATACCAGCAAATATCAGTTATCCTCTCCCCTAAAAATAACACCCCAGCCCCGTCAAATTGAGGCAATAAGTGCATGGAAACAAGCCAAATATCAGGGGATACTTGCCATGGCAACAGGAGCGGGAAAAACGATTACAGCCCTGGCTGCCGCTAGTGGTTTATCAAGGTTAGAATTAATTGTTATCGGTGTACCTACTAAAGAATTAGTCCAGCAGTGGGTGAAAGAATTAAACTGTCGAACTACCTATGCTTTTCCTGTGGTAGCGATGGGTAATTCTCGTGCTTGGCGTGAGGTTTTATTTCGCAAATTACGGTTAATTAATCATCAAGAATTGCCCTCTCAGAGATATCCTGTAATTGTGGTGGGAACCTATGGAGAGTTGGCTAAAAATACCGTTAGTGATTTAATTACTGATGCGGGAGGTTTGCCAAAAGAATCTTTATTAATTGCCGATGAAGTTCACGCTACTGGTGCGGGAGTTTATCAGCGTCTTTTACGGGATGATTTTAGTTATCGTTTGGGTTTATCAGCAACTCCTTTGCGTGCCTACGATGAACTCGGTACGGAAAAAGTTTTAGATTATTTTGGGGGAATTGTCTATGAATACGGGTTAGAGTTAGCTATTCAGCAGGGTATTTTGTGCGAGTACGATTATCACGTTTATGTCACCTATCTCGCAGAAGAAGAACAGGAAAAATATTGTCAGTTAACTGCAAAAATTGCTCGCTTATTTACTCAAGAAGACAGTAAAGCAGTGAATTGTTTATTAATTCAACGGGCGCAATTAATTAAAGCAGCGGGGGCAAAATTAACTATAATTGATCGTATTCTGGCTGAACACACCTTAGAACAAACATTAATTTATTGTGCCGATATTGCCCAAGCAACTGCTATTAGTACCCGATTGGCGCGTCAGGGAAAAAGAGTCGCTCGCTATAGTTCCTTAGACAGCGATCGAGTTATGTTATTATCACAGTTATCTTCGGGAAATCTTGACGCATTAGTGGCGGTAAAATGTCTCGATGAGGGAGTTGATATCCCACAAGTCAGTCAGGGAATTATCCTCGCTGCTGATGCTTCTCCTCGTCAATTTATTCAACGTCGCGGCAGAATTCTCCGGGCAGCCGTGGCAAAGAAGAAAGCGACTTTAATCGATGTCTTGGTGGTTCCTCCTTGGGGCGATGGTGAGGTAAAATTAATTGCATCGGAGATCAAAAGAGTTATTGATTTTGCCCGGGCAGCCAGCAATCAAGCTACAGTTATCAACAGATTAGTCCAAGAATTAAGTTACTATGGCTTTACCTACTCAGATCTGTTATAAAATTTATCCTCATCAAGGTATCTCTTGGCAAATAAGCATTAAGACTTGACAATACCCACTCCCCAACCCCCAGAAAATCCATGGATATAACTGCTAAAATTGAAGAACTGGCACAAAAATATGAGATACCTCCCCAACTGCTGGGGGAAGCCATGGCTTTAGAAGTAGAAAAAATTACTCTCAAAAATCGGCGGCTATCACCTAAAATTGTCGAACTTATCGAAAAATATACCGACTCCTCACAATAAATAAACTCTATGACTTTGAGACTGAAACAAATTCGCTTAACTAATTGGAAATGTTACCCTAGTCAAAATATTACTTTTAACCTGCATCCCGACAGAAAAATTCAGATTATTTTTGGTAATAATGGCCACGGTAAAACTTCTCTGATGACGGCGATTTTATGGTGTCTATATGGGGGAGATATTGTATCTAAAGAGACTCTGAAAACCTATTTTTATCGAGGTAAGGATGATTCTTCACCGGCAAAAGAAATGCGGGTAGAATTAAATTTTACTAGAAACGAGAAAAATTACTTTATCAGTCGCACAGCGAAATTAAAAGTTAATGGTAGCACTTCTTATCCCAGCGTAGAGGAAGCATTATTTTATGAAGATGGAACCATGAGAAGTAACTCTAGGGAATATATCGAAGCATTGCTTCCTAAATCTATTCGAGATTTTTTCTGTTTTGATGGCTTAAAAATTGAACAATATACCCAGATAACCCAAACTAAAGAAGCAAAAGAAGCAATTGAAAAAGTTTTGGGTATCCCTGAATTAAGAAATCTGCGCGATGATACAGAAAAAGCCTTACAAGAATTAGAAAACCGTTTCAATAAAGCAGAGGGAACCAGTCAAGCTTTAAAAGATAAGAGAAAACAATTGCGAGAATTAGAAGGAGACATTGAACTTAAAAAAGGTCAGCTTAAAAATGCTAAAGATGAGGAAAAAAATGCTAAAATTATCCATCATGATGCTCAAGAAAAAGCCGCACAGATTGAAGGTTTACGAGAAAAACAAGAGGAAATTCATAACTTAGAGAAAAAGCGTATCGGTTTACAAACTCAGTTAAATAACCTACAAAAGTCTATCGATTCTTGGTTAAAAAAAGCTTCGATACCTTTGCTGATTAACTTTGTGCAGGAAATGGCTGACGATTTGCAAGTTACTAGCTTAAAAAGCACTTATAAAACTAATTCTACAGCAGTTTTAAAAGCAATACTTGACGATGAAAGCTGTCTATGTGGTCGTTGTTTAGATCAAAATTCTCGTGACTTTATCCTGCAACAAATTGCCGAACTAGAGTCCTTAGAAGTGGACAACGCCACCAGAATAGAAAAAGACCAACTTAGAATTTATTTACAGGGAATTATCCGAGATAATGCCAAATTTAGCAATTATAGTCAATTGCTTTTACAAAGAGATCGTTTAGAAGAAGAAATCGAAGAAATTAATCAACATATTAAACAGCTAAAACAGGAAACCACGGGAACCAATCAAGAATCAGCTAATGAGATTTGGCGAAAAGTTGGCGAATCTGGTAAAAATGTTGAGATGATCCAAGAAAAGATCGAACGCTTGCAAAAGGAAATTGAAATCAAAGAAAAGCAATTAGAACATTTACGCAAAGAAGTGGAAATTTTAGCTAGTGAAAATAAAACCACATTGATGTTATCTAATCAGGTTAAAATGGCCAGAGGTTTAAAAAATGCCACTAACGAATTAATCGAATGGAATATCGATAATTCCCAAAAAATGATTAATCAAGTAACCAGCGATCGCTATTTACAAGTAACCAACAAACCAGAGGAATATAGAGGAGTAGAAATCACTCCCGAATACACTTTAGGAATCCGTACCATCACGGGAAAATTATTAAATCCCGATGTCTTAAGTGCGGGAGAAAAGGAAGCTTTAGCTTTTGCTTTTATCACTGGTTTAAATCAAATAACCGATAATTGTGTTCCCCTAATTATGGATACACCTTTTGGAAATTTAGATGAAGAACATCGAGAAAATATTATTAACTCTCTCTCTAATTTAAACTCCCAAGTAGTTATTTTAGCAACGGATCGCGATCTACCCGATCGACTTTTAAATCTCTTGCTTCCCTACACTACCGATATTTTAAAAATACACCGTTTGGCTGCCGATGAAGATGCTTCCGTGATTGAAGTGATGGAGAGTTACTAATGCAGAGAATCGATCCCAGTTTGAAGATTTATGCCTCGGAAACTTCCAGAAATTATCTACAGGTACTAAAAGATAATAAAACCTTTGAGCGCATGGTAGATGCTTATTTATTCGCCGCTGCTTTTGCCATTAAACAAGACTTCAGTATCTACGGAACCACTTTGAGCAATCGACAAGATTTAATTGCTATTAGCCAAATCGATCCGGAAGTTATTTTAGCTTTAACTGCCGGAATTTATATTATCTGTAAAAAGAATTCCTATCCTCAACCCAGCGATGGCAAAGAAGTTTTAGATAAGATCTGTCAATACGCAGAAGTGGGATTAAGGGAATTAAAAGAACGCTGGCAAGGCAAAGTCAGCAATCAAATTCAAGCTGATATTGAGAGAATTATCAATAATCTCTAAAATTCTCTCCATCTAACTATCTTTTTTAGCGATAACGACAAATTAGATTCTTTCCACACTGCCAAAAAAGACGGGTTCCACACGAATAGCAACGATACTAGCCGGACGTAAAACCATATATTCCCCTTGGATATTTCTGATCGGAACATTGATAAAATCCTGGGAATCGGCTTTCGGAATTAATTCGTTACTGTACCACTTTTGAAATTCTTGGATGGTCAAAAAACGGACTTCCTCGCGATGTCCACTGCTTAAGAACAAATGTACAGCGTACTCGTCAGCTTTTCTACTCATTTTTTTAACTAATCAGATTGAATTTTTGTAATAA
>NZ_JASJFG010000913.1:0-1122 GCF_030065375.1 Microcystis sp. M49636_WE2
GCAACGCTGACGCGAGATAAAAACTTCTGGTTCTTGGCGATTAATCACCATTTCGCCGAACTTTTTGATTATTTCCTCTAGTTTAGTTAACCAGAGATTCAATTCCACCCGATAGCGATTATGACGACGTAGGACAATTTCGGCATAACCAGGAAAAACTCCCTGCATACTGGCTAATAAATAGGCGTAAAAAGTAGCCAGCAGCTTATATTCAGGCTTAGGACGGCGACCGAGTTGAATATTGAGGGGATAATAAATCCAATCGCCAAATTTCGACTTTCCTGCCTGTTTAATTAATAAATGGGGGGAACCGGTTAAAGAGACGGGATAGCCGGATTGTAACAGGACTCCGTGATAAATACAGGATACCCCCTGACGCATCAAAGCTTCCGTTTCCCTAGCGGCGGCTAAAATATCGCTGGTGGGAGTAGTCAGGGAATAATAATCGGGATAGGAGTCTTGTAGGACTTTTTTAACGTGACTTTGACTCTCTTGGCGCAATTTAAGCAAAAAATCTCGCTCAGGGTCTTTTTCTTGGCTATTGCCGTAGAGATTTAAAAACCCACGGCGTTGACAACGTTGGTAGTCTAGAAGTAGATCATCGGTCAGTAGCATTCTATACAAGGAGAAAAGTTAAGCTTTCCTGGACCTGTGAGGTAAAGTAAAAAATAATAAACTTAAAAAAAGAAAACATTCCCAAGTGTGTTTCCTCTACTCTAATACTATTGTGACAATTGCGACTGAATCCGTCGATAGAATTCAGCCGTCGGTCGTTGGGAGTCAGGAAATGGGGAAATGGGGAATTCAACTAAAACCCTAAAACCCCAAAACCCAACACCTTCTAACTGATAACTGATAACTGACCCCCCAATCTCCTCGCTTATGCAGAATTTAGACGAAAATAGCCTCGATTTCGCCGTTAGTAAACCGGATTTAGCCGAACAAAGACAGGAATTTCGGGGACTTAGCAATAAAGTTTATTTTAATTTCGGTGGTCAGGGAACCTTGCCCAAGGCGGGATTAGAAGCGATTATCGATGCCCATAATTTTCTCCAACAAAAGGGGCCTTTTTCAGGACGGGTAAACGATTGGATTACCAAAAAAACGGAACTTCTCAGGCAA
>NZ_JASJFG010000054.1:0-2761 GCF_030065375.1 Microcystis sp. M49636_WE2
AGATGAATTTCGCGATAAACCGGTAGATGTGAGGGTCTTTGAACAAATTAGCGATCAAGTGTATTTAATGTTTAAACAGCAACCTTTTCGCTTACCTCCCCAAATGACTTTTATTATTAAATCTGTCACCACTTTGGATGGGATTGCCCGCTCTTTAGATCCCCAGTATAATTTATTAGCAGCTAGTCAACCTTTTGTGAAAAGTCTAGCGGTATCAGGAGGAACTACCAACACCATGCTGACCCTAGCTAATCAAGCGCGCACTTTTCTTAAACAACAATGGCAAAAAGGTAATAAAAATGAGAGAATGATCCGTCAATTAGAGGAAAAAATCGAGCGAGGAAATTTAGTTTTTCAAGTTAAGTCACGCGAAAATGAACGACTTCTGAAAAGAATTTATCTGGGAATTAAATTATTAATTAATGTCTGTTTATTGGGATTTAGCATTATCTCAGCCATATTTTTATTAGACACAAACTATAGCAAACTAGCTATTATTCCCTTCAGTTTAGCTGGGTTATTTGCTTTATTTTTTCTGCGTTCTTCCCTGGCTTTATTGATTCAGGAAAGATTAGATAAAATGCTAGACAAGTAAATAATTATCATCTTTATTAAGTAAGTGGTTATAATTAAATATCTAATTGCCAGTGTGGTGACAAGTTCCCCGGCTCTCTTATTCTTTGTGTGATAAGTTTGACTTATATAGTAGCGATCAATCTTTGTGTCCTTTGTGTCTCTGTGGTTCGTTCCACATTCTCCCGTCGCCATGGTGATTTAATGTTTAATCCAAGCTGATGGCCAAATACCGCCAATTTCGAGACCAGCTAGACGACTAGAGGCATTTATAAGGGTTTTACCACGACTATCAGCCAATTTTATCGATAATTTACCTTTGAGGGTATCTTGACAAGCAAAAGAGAGACCTTTTTCCGTGGGTACACGCACGCGATCGGGAGGATGATCACTGATCCCGATCAAGACAATGGTATAATTCTCGTTGGTTGCCCTCATTTCCCAGTATCCCCAGGGTTGCACTGTCCAAGTTAGTTGAGAATTCCAGATATCAAACTTATAAAAGCGATTTTGCCAGTGAATACCGATAATTCCCACCGATTCCGTCCAGTTGAGAACTTTTCGGGTAGAACCCACTGCGGTTAAGGTTAAATCGGGATTTTCAGGGAAAGCATTACAATTAATCCAAAACCACTTTTCGGGGAAAGAATAACCCCAATTTTTCTCGCTATAAAAAGGTACATTCTCAAATTGATAATTTTTTCCCCGATGGGTAATCATTCCCGTTGCTAAACCATGAGCAGTTAAAATCTGCCAACCCGGGTCAAAAATCGGTAAATAAGATAATATTCCTGCTGTTGCTTGGGGTGGACGCTTTTTATCTCCCCAACTGTACCTAGTTTCAATGCGATAATCCCATTGACAGATTTCTCCAGTGACGGGATCATAAATTCGTCCTTGCTGCTGGTTTGCCGTTGCTTGATAACCCTCTTGAACAGACTCAAAAAAAGCCGACGGGGAAAGGAGACAGGGACGGATTTTTAAGTTAGTTTTTCCCCAATGGATAATGGCTAATTCCTGACGACTTGCCCAAAATTTATCCGTATCGGGAAAAGTGCGACAAAGATAATTAGATTCTATGGCTAAAATTTGTACCGCTCCGCCGCTATTGACTTGACCGCCGCTTGGGTCTTGAATAGAATACATAAAGGCGAATCCGTCGGCTAATTGCGGAATCATGACTCGGAAGTACCAACCTTCAAAGAATCGGGGAGTGATACCATCCCAATGGTAGCCAGAATGAGGGGGTTGTGAAGACATCTATGGGTTTATCTTTAGGTATTGATTTTGGCACATCGGGAGCGCGAGCGATTGCTATTGATTCTAGCAAAAATATCGTCGCTGAGGTTCATTATCCTTTCACTAATGCCAATTTTCAGGATTGGCAAAAGGCCCTATTTTATTTATTGGATAATCTAGGGGATTCGGTGCGTTCAGAACTTAAATCGATCGCTATTAATGGTACTTCCTCGACGGTGTTATTATGTGATAATTGGGGTAATTCTCTTTCTGAGGCCATATTATACAATGACGGGCGAGGAATTGCCTTTTTAGAAGCAATTAAAGCTATAGCACCCCCTCACCATCCCGTGATTAGTGCTACCTCCAGTTTAGCTAAATTATTTTGGTGGAGTCAGCAAGAAATTTTTTCGCAAGCGCGTTATTTTCTCTCGCAAGCGGATTGGTTAGCATTTCTCCTGCACGGTAAACTGGGAATTAGTGATTATCACAATGCCTTAAAGTTAGGTTATGATCTCGAAAATCTCTGTTATCCCCATTGGTTAGAGAATTTACCGATGTTTAATTTATTACCGCAAATTTTTGCCCCGGGTACAGCGATCGATACTATTAAACCAGATTTAGTGACTCGTTTTGCTATCCCGAAAGATTGTTTAATTTATACGGGAACCACCGACAGCATAGCGGCATTTTTAGCCAGTGGTGCTAATTCTTTAGGGGATGCAGTGACATCTTTAGGTTCAACTTTAGTCTTAAAATTATTAAGTAGCCAGAAAGTTGATGATAGTAACTATGGCATCTATAGTCATCGTTTAGGAAATTTGTGGTTAACTGGTGGGGCATCCAATACGGGAGGAGCAGTGTTAAAGAAGTTTTTTTCTCATGAAGAATTGAGAAATTATAGTTTAGCAATAGATGGACAAAAAGAAAGTAATTTAGATTATTATCC
>NZ_JASJFG010000444.1:0-2418 GCF_030065375.1 Microcystis sp. M49636_WE2
AACTAAGGTTCGGGTGGATTCCCTATTGACTCTGTACCATCTTTTTCACACGAGGTATATCATGGCTATCATCTACGTTAAATCCGGTTCTACTGGTAATGGTTCGGCTTGGAATAATGCTTATGGCAGTTTAGCAAGTGCGCTAACCGCTGCACAAGCTGTCATGGTTACTATTTACATTAAATCGGGTTCGACTGCTTTGGATGCGGGCGATTATAAGTTATTTTCTAGTTTGCGAAATGCTTTAGCTTTTAGAATTATAACGTTTTTTCTGACTATTTTTGGAGGAAATAATTTTGCTCAAGCAGTAACTCTGAATGTTAATGCTCAGTCAAATATCTACGGTGCTGGACTTAGTATTCCGCCATCTCAAGTTGGTGGTGCTGGAATTTTACCTCCAGTCTATAATTTTTCAGCAGCTGCAAACCAAGTTCTTACCTTTTCCCAAATCACAGGGATTATTAATTATGGTGTTCCTTTGTCTAATGGACCCGATGGTGCAGATATCAGAAATCTTAGTCAAGGCTCTTATTTTTACCCATCTCTAAATGGAATCTCAGGTCTAATTGATGAGGGAATAGGTAGATATTTAGTCGGTGTCTTTCTAGATAATTCAACACCAATATCTCCAGCATCTACCCCTTTAAATTTTAGTGGAAATCACAATTTTAAAGAGCTATCACCACTGCTAAGACAAACATTTTTCATTGGAGATGGGCTAACATGGACAGGTGTCGGTGATATTCAAAAATTTAATGTACCAGAAAAAGCAACCCGACTTTTTTTAGGCTTTTTTGATGGACCAGGTGTTTCTTCCACAGGAGAAATTCCCGTTGGATTTTACAACGATAATACAGGAAGCTTTATTGCTGAATTTCAAATCTCTGATATGCCTAAATCTACAACACCCGTACCCGAACCTTCTACAATTGTAGGAATAGTAACATTAGGATTAGGTGCATTGTTGTCTAAAAAGTACAATCAAGACGACAATTAGGTTATGCAAGCGGTAAACTTTGATTTAGGGTTAATTGGGGACGTAAGCGACGGAGTTTGCGTCTCTTTGTTATCAAAAACTATAGTAAAGACCTTATGGCAGAATCTCAAGACTTTGACAATGTTTAGGTCTAAATAATCTAAAATCTCGCTGATCTAATGTTAATATAAGCGTAATTTTGAGCCTTTCAGCGATCGCCATTACAGTTGCATCAACAAAATCAATACGACTATCTTTGTATTCTTCTAAAATCTCAGATACTCGAATTACATCAGTTTCACTTAAAGGAATTAAATGAAACCGACTTGCAGATAATCCTTTTAAAAAAGCCGCAACAGTGCTAACACCTGCACTACGACCTACTAAATAAGCGACTTCTGCTAAAACTGTTTGGGGTAATAATATTTGCTGATAGTTCTGATAAATAGCTACGACATCACTATGTTTTATATCTGATTGATTTAGCAAAGCAACTACAAACCCTGTATCACTTATTGTTATTTTTCTTTCCATGTCCATCCTGAATTTTCTTTAATCTCCTGTTGTAAAATTTCTTCAGATTGAGTTGCTAAATCTGGAGAACCTCTGAACAAACCAATTAGCGGGTCAGATTCATTTTTATCTTGATCATTTTCAGAAGTTGAAGGAACAATAAAAACCTCAACCATTTCACCAACAGCGAGTTCAGGGGTTTGAATTTCTATTTTATTACCGGGTAAAACTTGAGTGCTGATATGTAAAGAAGATTGTGTCATTTTTCAACAACTAAGCAATTTAAGGTATTTGACTCCTAGTATAACCTACCAGCAACGCAGGAAGCAACGCCTCCCTCCCTGCTGATACCCGCGACTTAGATGGCGATAGCAACATCACCGAAACAATACCCTTTGATATCGTCCGCAACCCTCGCATTAACGGTACTACAGTTGATATCGGTGCCTTTGAATTTACAACTCCCGTCAATCAACCTCCTGTTGTCACCAATAAAACCTTTACCATTGCTAAAAGTAGTGCGGTGGGTGCTACCGTTGGTACAGTCCCCATTAGTGACCCCGAAAATAACCCTTTTACCGTCACTATTACTAATGGTAATACCGACACAGATAATGACGGAACTCGTCCTTTTGCCATCAGTAACTCAGGGGTAATTACCGTTACTGACCCCAGCGATTTTGGCACAAATAACAGCTTTAATCTAACCGTCACCGCGAATGATGGTAACGCCACAGGAAACGGTGCAATTGTTGTTAACCTAACCAATCCTGTTAACCGTCCCCCAGTGGTTAATGATGCTATTTTCAGCATTTCTAAAACCAGTCCTAACGGTACAGTTGTCGGCACAATTAACGCCACTGATGCCGATAACAACCCCTTAACCTACAATATCACCGCAGGTAATCCTAACCTCGATGGCGACGGTA
>NZ_JASJFG010000783.1:0-3112 GCF_030065375.1 Microcystis sp. M49636_WE2
GAGTGATCGAAAAAACGGTAATCGCGATCAGATTTAAAGCTGTCTGTTCCATAAAAATTAATAAAAATATACAAATGCTTAATACTATGTTACATTGCCTAGTTTTATTTTCCCCGAATTAACCAACCAATTACCCCACCCACAAAAGCAGTCACAATCGATATACCGATCTGTTTCCAGTTTTTTACCTCCCCAATTTTTTCGGCTAAATCGGGAATTTTTCCCACGGATGCCTCGATGAGTTGCACTCTTTCATTTAAACCGGTGATTTTTGCGTCTAAAGTCCTGATTTCTCCCTTAATTTCCGTCTGTCCTATCTCTAAGACCTGAATTTCTCTTTTGATCTCTCCGACGCTATTCTCGATCGCTTTTTGTCCACTCTCCAAAGAGGTTAAACGAGTTTCGATCGCTTTTTGTCCACTCTCCAAAGAGGTTAAACGAGTTTCGATCGCTTTTTGTCCATTCTCCAGAGAGGTTAAACGAGTTTCGATCGCTTTTTGTCCATTGATAATCAGATTTTCTAACCTTTTTAGGTCATTTTCCGTAAAAGCCGTCATCAGCTAAACTCCTAATAGATTAATTTTTTCTCGTCTTGAGATTGAGTCGATCGTTGACTAATTTAATTATGGAGTCAAAATCAAACTGTTACCCACTGATAGTTCTAGCTTCGACGCGGCAATAGGGATTTAGGGTGATAGGCAAATTTCCGCTAAATCCCTCACCTCCCCACTTCCCCACTTCCCCACTTCCCCTTTACCATAAATAAACATTATTGTTTTCCTGTATGGATAACTTTTATTGATGAACATCGCTCGCACTATGCAAGAGGCAATAGGGATTTAGGGTGATAGGCAAATTTCCGCTAAATCCCTCACCTCCCCACTTCCCCAATTCCCCACTTCCCTTTACCATAAATAAACATTATCGTTTTCCACTATGGATAACTTTTACTGATGAATATTGATCGCACTATCCAAGAGGCAATAAGTATTTAGGGTGATAGGGAAATTTCCGCTAAATCCCCCACTTCCCCAATTCCCCACTTCCCTTTACCATAAATAAACATTATTGTTTTCCTGTATGGATAACTTTTATTGATGAATATCGCTCGCACTATCCAAGAGGCAATAAGTATTTAGGGTGATAGGGAAATTTCCGCTAAATCCCTCACCTCCCCACTGATAATTCATAATTTATAATTCCCACCTCCCCACCTCCCCACTGATAATTCATAATTCATAATTCCCACCTCCCCACCTCCCCACTGATAATTCATAATTCATAATTCCCCATCTCCCCTTTACCATAAATAAACATTATTGTTTTCCTGTATGGATAACTTTTATTGATGAATATTGATCGCACTATCCAACTAGCTCATCAATTAGCGGACACTTCTGGAGAGATTATCCGGCGCTATTTTCGGCAGCCCCATCTAGAAACCGAGACAAAACTCGATCAAGTTTCCTCAATAGTAACAATCGCCGATCAAGAAGCTGAGGAGGCGATGGTGGCGATTATTCGGCGAGAATTACCCGAAGATGGGGTTATTCGGGAAGAAGGAGCCAATATTCCCGCCCAAAGTGGTCGTTATTGGGTGTTGGATCCGATCGATGGAACATCCTCTTTTGTCAAGGGATTACCGATTTTTGGGACTTTAATCGGCCTAGTGGCAGAAAATCAACCGATTTTAGGAATTGTCGATCAACCGATTTTAGGCGATCGCTGGTTAGGAGTGAAGGGAAAAGGGAGTCTTTATAATAACCGGATGATTGTTAATCCCTATCGTCAGGATCGGGAACTTGTCTTAAAAAATGCCTGTTTAGCCTCCACCACTCCCTTAATGTTTATCACAGAACGACAACAAGCGATCGCTCGTCAGCTGCAAAGCGTCTGTAAACGTACCGCTTTTGGGGGTGATTGTTATAACTATATGATGTTAGCCACTGGCTGCACTGCCATGCCGATGGTAATCCTAGAATCAGACCTGAAATACTACGATTTTTGTGCTTTAATCCCGATTATTGAAGGTGCCGGCGGAATAATTAGCGATTGGTCTGGTAATCCCCTACAAGCTGATTCTAGCGAAGTTTTAGCCGTCTCTAATTCGGGTTTATGGCAGCAGGTTTTAGAACAAATCAGCAGAGTGGGTTAGTGCGAATGCCAAGATAATTAAGGCTGGCTGAATAAATCTAAAAACCTTGTTGGGTAAGACTTTTAGACTTTTTGTCAATCAAAAAGTACCAGTTATGGGAGTGATCGTGGGAAAATTACGGGACTTTTTCTCTGAAAATTAGGTAATTGACCAGATGGGAATCAGTAAAAACCTACACCCCACACCCCACACCCCACACCCCACACCCTGTCCCCACAAAAAACTTTTTCAGCAGACCCTAATTAATCAACAGCTAACCCACCCCTGCGGCAATTAAACCGTGGCTAATTGAGGTTGGGGACGTTTGCTGTTACGGATACCTTCGATCGCTGCCGCGTAATCGGGGGCATTAAATACCGCCGAACCTGCTACGATCGCATTAGCACCCGCTTCGAGAACTTGCCAAGTATTAGCCGGTTTCAAGCCGCCATCCACTTCAATCCAGGGATCCAAGCCTTTTTCATCGCAGATTTGGCGTAATTGACGGATTTTGGGGACAACTTCCGGGATAAAACTCTGGCCACCAAAACCGGGGTTAACGCTCATAATTAGGACTAAATCGCACAAATGCAGCACATATTCGATTAAATCTAGGGGAGTGGAGGGATTTAATACCACACCCGCTTGTTTACCGAGTTCGCGGATCTGACAAAGAGTACGATGGAGGTGGGGAGAAGCATTATGTTCAGCGTGAACAGAAATAATGTCAGCACCCGCTTTCGCAAAGTCAGCCACATATTTTTCTGGTTCGACGATCATTAAATGCACATCTAAAGGTTTTTTCGTATAGGGACGAATAGCGGAGACAATCAGGGGTCCAATGGTGATATTCGGGACAAAACGACCATCCATCACATCAACGTGAATCCAATCGGCTCCTGCCTTATCCACAGCCTCGATATCGGCTCCTAATTTACTAAAATCCGCCGATAGGATCGAGGGAGAGACAACGATCGA
>NZ_JASJFG010000226.1:0-5518 GCF_030065375.1 Microcystis sp. M49636_WE2
CGATACTCGTCGGGGAGTCAAAGTTAATGATTATCTGCAAACTACTAACCCGAAAATTTATGCGGCCGGTGATATCTGTATGGATTGGAAATTTACCCATGCTGCCGATGCAGCCGCCCGTATTGTGATTAAAAATACTCTCTTTTCTCCCTTCGGTTTCGGACGCGATAAGCTCAGTAATTTAGTTATGCCTTGGGTCACTTACACTGACCCAGAAATTGCTCGTGTGGGCATGGATGAAACCCAAGCAAAAGCCCGGGGATTGACCACTAATACTATTAAAATTCCTTTGAGTATAGTCGATCGAGCTATCGCTGATGGCGAAACGGACGGTTTTTTAAAAATTATTCACAAACAAGGTTCCGACCAAATTTTAGGAGCCACTATCGTCGCCGCTCACGCCGGTGAGATGATTTCTGAAATTACCACCGCTATGGTTGCCAAAATCGGACTGGGTAAACTCTCTATTGTTATTCATCCCTACCCCACCCAAGCGGAAGCGATTAAAAAGGCCGCCGATGCCTATCGTCGAACTCTCTTGACTCCTAATAGTAAAAAACTCTTGGAATTGTTGACTAAATTATCGCGTTAAAATCAATGATTGCCACCGGAGAACTGCGGCAGAACTTTGAACAATTCTGGCGGGAAGCAGCCGCACAGTTGGGAAACGCCCAATCCCTCACCGAACGGGGGTCGGGGAAATGGCAAGAGTACCAGTTGGAGAAATACCAACCCCTGACGTAGCTCTGCCCTTTTTAGAATACAAGTAAACGGTGAAAACCTTCTTGCTCAAAATGGCGATCGGTGGTTAATGCTTCATTAATATTGAACTGACGCATCAATAAAAAGCTAACTGCATCACATAAAGAATAAGTCTTATCTTGCCGTGCCATCAATAGTTTGACCGCAGCACGATGTAAAGGCTCATCTATCCAAACTGTCTCGATATCTGGATTTTCTAGCAAATCGTTGATAAATTCTAGGGTAGCTAAACGCGGGTAATGGCGAACTTGAGCTAGAGCAACTAACTCTGCTAAAACGTAACTGTGGGTGCTGCTTTTACCTGCACTATCTAACAATTGGACAGCTTCTTCATGTCCTGGTTGATCACGATAGACATAGCAAAGTAACCCAGAAGTATCGAGGAGTATCACTGATTTGATGTCTCCTCATGAGTATCTCCATACTCTCTCCCTAAGTCAGCATCAATGCTTTCATTATCTGCTCCTGTCGGATAGCCGCTAATTGAGCCAGCGTGCGCTCGAAAGCGTTGACGTGCTGCTTCTTTTTCGGCTTCCGTGCGTTGGTCTTTATTTTTGTTCAAGCGATACTGTCGCTCAAGGGAAGTTGTTACTAATTCTGACAGGTCGATACCTAATATTTTAGCTTGCTGTTGCAAGGCGGCATAGACTTCATCGCTCAATTCTAGGGTTAAGACTTGACTCATTTGGCTGTACCTTCATTGTGGCTATTGATTAGATTAATTTCTTTTTTAACTCTTTGACCATTATAACCTCGGACATCAGCTTGTCTCTTCACAGTAGCACTGTAGGGTGGGTTAGCGACAGCGTAACCCACCGAATATTAGGAAATTGATGGTGCGTTACATTAACATTAACGCACCCTACGAAAGCTTATAAGTCATCTTCCGATAATCGAGCTATTTTCATAATTGATTTTAAAGTTCCAATTTTTAAGTCCTGATTGCGGTGTACAGGAATAGATAGAATTTTATCTTCATCCTCCTTTTCATAAATATGGTGACTACTGGTAATTTTTTTGAGTATCCAACCTTTTTTTTCGACAATTTTACAGAGTTTTTTCCCTGATATTGATTTCATACAGCAATTTCAATCACTTCTGACCTAGATTCAGGTTGTTTGCTTTCATTGGCAACTTCTAACCAGCCTTGTATGGCATCTTGGAGGTTATCGACAACTTCGTCCATACTATCTCCTTCTGTTATACAACCGGGCAGAGCGGGAACTTCAGCCCAGTAACCGCCTTCTTCGGCTGGATGAATAATAGCTTTGATTTTCATCAGGTTCAGAATTTTTGAAAACTTATCTCTTATTTTAATATGAATATGGAAGTTGGGTTTCCTTGCGTCAACCCAACCTACAGGCTGACTGTTACAGATTACGGCTTCGATGGTATCGGCTAAGTAGTGCGTTTTCAGCCTTGTCAGGAAAACAGGGCTGGAAATTTTCGATTCAATACAGGTATCACTTGTCCTGTACTCAGCCAATATAAGGGTTCAATCAGGTTATAGGGTTGCCATTTCTCCGAATCTCTGAGAACTGACAGGAACTCCCCGTGAATGATGCGGTTTGCCCGATTAGGACGCGGATCATTTTCTCCTAGCACTCCAAATGAAGAAATAGCGAAAAATTTTAAATTTTCTTTTGGTATTCTTCTCCTTAATATATCTGTGGTTCTTGGTAAATGAATTTCAAATAAATCAGACTCAGGATTAAGTCTTCCTGGCCAAAGCTCTATTCTTTCACATTTACTCATTGCTACTGCTAAGCGAAAGTTTTTCATTCTTTTATATTCGTCGATTAGTTTAGTTAGATTCTCCACAATACGACTATATTGTCTATCACATTCTTCTCGCTGCCATGCTGGCAACAAAATCAGACATCCTACTACATCAGGACTTAAATATTCTTGCCAAAATTCTCTGTACCAACGGTGCAGGTGCATACTAGGTTCATCAATCTCTCCTGGATAATCTTTAAAAACTAGATATAGATCTAGCTCGGTTTTAGAAAATCTTCTTTTTATTTTTATGCCGAAACAAACCTCTATTGGGATGACTGTTGGTGAAAATTCCCCCTCTAAAAGAATATTTTTCGCTTGATATTGAAGTCTAAGCGCACCATCATCACGAGGGTGAATCTCATAATCTCTCTTTTCTTGCAGAACATCCTTCAGCTTTGGCCAATAAGATAATCCAGCTAAATAAGTCGTTTTTCCAGATGCTCTAGGTCCGATAATTACAATATTGTTGCTACCCATATCAAGAAAATTGCTGAATATCTGCTACTGTAACTTAAACAAAAAACAAATCGATAAAAGTCTCAACCCCAAGTAGGGATTGGGATTTACTTCGAGAAACCCAAAATCGCTGAAACCTATATATATCAAGGAAACTAGCAGATCAAGGTTAACGTATTGTCCCGTAAGGGTTTGAGCCTTTCCGTCTGACCGAAAATGCCTAAGTCCCACTACTTGGATTCATTTTACAGAAGATCGCATAAAATAGGAAGAAAAGCCTTTTCAGCGATGCCACCGATGCAGAAACTTACACAGCGTTTAGTTCAGTGGATACCTTTTGGTACAGCCTCCCTATGGACGCTGGATTCTGTTAAACAAGGATTGACGCAGGGAGAGTGGACACAAACTCTGATTCCAACCTTCGTAACGGCGTGTTCGTCTCTCTGGGTTAAGTTTAGTGGCAAGTTTATGGAAACCCTAGAGGAAGAAGCAGAAAGACGAGGGGAAACGAGTGCTCAAACGTTGATTAGGACAATTAATAATATACCATCTAACTTGATACAACTGCGGTCAAAACGAAACTTCCTTAACAAATATTACCAGCAACTCATCTACATCTGTCGGGACTATCTTACCCAGGGATTGGATAAAGACCGCATCTTGAAGTTGGAAAAGGTATTTGTCCCACTCAAGATGGCGACCAAAGAGGCAGTACAGGTCGATCCCAAAATGATTCAGGCGGTAGATAGAAGCGCCAAGAACCCCAAAGAAAAGCAAATTTGGGACTTTTTAGCAGCCATGCAAAATGAAGCAGCTTTCCGTCCCATAGTTATTTTAGGCGCACCGGGGTCAGGGAAGACGACTTTACTCAGGCACATTGCCCTAACTTATGCTACCCAATCTCAACGCAAGATTCACCCGCAAGCACCAAAACTGATTCCCGTGTTGCTGTATCTTAGAGAGGTGAGTCAGGAAATTGAGTTGAGTCAGGAAATTGCCGCTCATAAATTGACTTTACCAGAGTTAATTACCCAACAAATTAAGGGACAACGTAAGATTGATCCCCTCAACCCACCGTTACATTGGTTTGCGGATAAATTACGTCAAAAACAATGTTTGGTACTGTTAGATGGATTGGATGAAGTTGCAGATGAAACTCAGCGCCAGAAAGTTAAAAATTGGGTAGATGAACAGATTCAAACATATCCTGATACGCTTTTTTTGCTAACCTCTAGACCTTACGGTTATAGAAGTGCGCCGCTACAAGAAAGTGTAACTGTGCTAGAGGTAAAACCGTTCAACCTTAAACAAATGCAGCAGTTTGTTAATAACTGGTATTTACAGACAGAAATTATTAGTCGTGCGGGGGAAGAAGATTTAGGGGTGCGTGAAGAGGCGAGAGAACAAGCTGAGGATTTAATTGCGCGTATCCTCAATAGTAAGCCTTTAGCAGATATGGCAGTAAATCCTTTACTACTAACCATGATTGCCACTGTACACCGGAGGGGAAGTGCTTTACCCGGTAAGAGAGTAGAACTATACAAAGAAATTTGTCAAGTATTATTAGAAAAGCGACACCGTGCTAAAAAACTTGCTATTCCCTTAATAGCCACACAAAAGCAAGCTGTATTACAAGTGTTGGCGTTGATGTTAATGCAGAATAACACCAGGGAGTTTAAATTATCAGAAAAAGCACCGTTGATTCAAGCTAAATTAAGAGAAGTAGCGAGTAGTGAAATTACAGCAGAGGAGTTTATTAAGCAGGTGAGAGATGTCTGTGGTTTGTTGGTGGAGAAAGAGAATGATGTCTATGAATTCGCTCATTTGAGTTTTCAAGAATATTTAGCAGCAGTTGAAATCAAAGAAACTCAGCAAGAGAAGCTATTACTTGACAATATTAATCACTCTTGGTGGCACGAAACTATTCGTCTTTATACGGCTCAAAGTAATGCCACTAATATAATTAGTGCTATATTGAACATGGAAGAACCGACTGTTGACACAATGGCACTTGCTTATGAATGTCGAGATGAAGGCTTAAGTGTTGATGAATATGTCAAAAATAAATTAGATGCTAAATTAGAAGAGGATTTAGAAAGTCATCCATGAGTTATAAATTATGAATTGTAAATTATCAAATTTGAATTATGAAAGACACATTTAAACAAGCAGCTAATGTTCTCTTAAAAAGGAGGCTAAATAATTTGGGCTCTTCGGGAATTGTTATGCAAATAATTAACTTAAAATAAAATTCGATGAGAGTGCCTACGCTCAAAAGTATCTGAAATCCATATAGGGAAGGACTTAAGGCATCAACAGGTTAATACCAAAAGATAGACAATCAAGTTAAGATTTGATATAATAGCCAAAAACCAGAGTATTTTACTTATGATACTTGACAAATTTTTGAACCTAAAAGGAACCTGTATTCAAGGCTATCTACACCTAGAAAATATCGGTATAGTTTGCCGAATCGAATCGAAAAATCAAAAAGCAACCTGTCCTCGTTGTGGGTTAG
>NZ_JASJFG010000371.1:0-7370 GCF_030065375.1 Microcystis sp. M49636_WE2
ACAGAGGTTTTGTTACGCAAAGAAGGTCATCGCTTAATCATTGAGCCGATTTCTTCCGGTTCTCTAATTTCTTTGCTGACTACTTTGCCAGACATTACAGACAATTTTCCTGATATAGATGAAGGGTTGCTTCCCCTTGATGACATTACATTTTAGTACCACCCAATGACCTATCAATATCTGCTTGATACTAACATCCTATCACATTTGATCAGGTATCCCCAAGGTCAGGTTTTCCAGCATATTGTGGATGTCGGCGAAGAAAGCGTTTGTACGAGCATCATTGTGGCGTGTGAATTAAGATTTGGAGTGGTTAAAAGTGGTTCCTCCCGTCTGGTGCAGCAACTAGAACGCATCCTGGAGTTCTTGACAGTTTTGCCATTAGAATCAACTGTAGATAAGCACTATGCCCTAATTCGTAAACATTTGGAGCAAGCAGGAACCCCAATCGGTCCAAATGATTTACTGATTGCTGCTCATTCTCTAGCGCTTGATCTGACTCTTGTTACCGCAAATACTCGTGAATTTGAGCGTGTGCCTGCTTTGAAGTTAGAGAATTGGTTGATTGATTCTGTAATAATTTTTGGGGGATAATTTGTCATAAATGATGTTGCTGATGATGGTTTTGTATATATTCTGCAACTACTTTTTTGCGGTTTTCTCGCAATGACAAATCAGGTGGAGCATTTTCTAAAAGATGCTGAGGATGACCTCCCCGGCGTTGTGATAAAGTTTTACGCGGTTTTAAGCTTTGCCAATGTTCGTAAATGAGTTTTTTCAGAAGTTCTTCTGAGCTAATATTCTCTTCAGAAATGATGTCTGCTAGATAGTTCTCGGTTTCTCGATCTAGATTAATCGATAACATTGTTACCTCATGGGATAAATCAATAAGTAGGTAGGCACAATTATTTGTAGGATGGGTTAGCGGTAGCGTAACCCATGCGGGCGTTGGGTTTCATGCTTCAACCCAACCTACGTTCATTTTATATTTAATTCCACCCACCTACTTATCTTTGATTATAGTTGAAAATCCATGATCGCACTACAGATAATCGCACTCACCCCCCCATCCCCAAATGGTAAAATGTTTTATGACATATAATTAATTTGCAAGAGTTCTTATCTATCATTAATTTATTTGGTGCGTTACGCTATCGAAGGGCGCACCCTACTGGACTTTTTCAGTTACTATTTTCTTGCACTAACATCAGATTTTAACAGGTCAAAAGACCTATTTTAAAAGGGTTTTACTATTATTCAGCAGACCCTAATTAGGATAAACTCGCCCTTTCCAACCTCCCCCTTGGCCGCGCCAATAACGCAGGGCAGAATCGACGGTCATTAAACTATAAAAGAGGGCAATTAGGGGTAAAGTTAAAGCCCGCAGGGGGGATAATTTATATAGCCTTAAAGTCGGGCTATAGGAGAGGGCGATTAGTAATAAGGTGACGGTGCTAATTATAATAATTGATGTTTCTTTTAAGACCAATCCCCAGATTAAGCCCAAGGGGGCAGCTAAATAGGTTAAAAACATCCCGAAAATTGTGCCGATTAACCAAAGTATTGAGTAATTTAGTTGTGTGAAGGCGGTGCGGGCTACCATATTCCAAATGCTGGCTAAATCGGGATAGGGACGGAGACTATAGGTGCTTTTTGTTAATCCTAACCAGATGGATTTCTCGCTATTTTCGGGGTGATTTTGCAGATATTTTTTAACTGCAATTGCCAAAGAACAATCATCAATTAAAGCTTGTTTAAGAATCTCAATACCGCCAATCTTTTCTAGAATATCTCGGCGAATTAAAATGCAACCCCCAGCGGCGGCTGCTATCGGGGAATTAGGATTATTAACTAGGGCAAAAGGATAGAGTTTCTCGAAGAAAAAAACAAAGGCAGGAATAAGAAATTTTTCCCAAAAACTGTCACAGCGTAGCAACACCATCAGGGAAACTAAAGCTTGTTTTTCCTGTACTGCTTTAGTGACTAATTGGGTTAAATTATCCGGTGCGTGGGCAATATCGGCATCGGTAAACAGAAAATAATCGGGGGCGAATTTCTCGGTAGCCTCTGTTATTCCCTGTTTCATTGCCCATAATTTACCCGTCCATCCTATCTCTAAAGGTTGTCCAGAAATAATAGTTATTTGTCCAGATTTATGATATTTATCAGCAATTTCTTGAGCAACTTTTCCCGTGCCATCACTGCTTTGATCATCAATTAAAATAATAGAAAATTCTCCTTGATAATCTTGGTTAAAAAGGGAGGTTAAACTGATAGGTAAAACGTCGGCTTCGTTTCGTGCGGGGATAATTGCCGAGACTTTTGGATAATTTTTTAAAGGAGAAGTGACAGGATTAATTTTTTGGTTAGATAGCCAAAATTGTCCCCTGGCTAAGATTAAATATAACCAAATTATCAGCGATAGGGAAGTAACTAATAATAAGAAAAATGTCATAAGATAGTCAGCTTTCGATGAGAGAATAGGGAACAGGTTAAAAAGAGTAAGTAGGTAGGTGTTAAAAGTTGTCAGACACCCCCCTTATCAAGGGGGGCAGGGGGGATCCCCCCGCCTATCGGCACCCCCCTTATCAAGGGGGATCCCCCCGCCTATCGGCACCCCCCTTATTAAGGGGGATCCCCCCGCCTATCGGCACCCCCCTTATTAAGGGGGGCAGGGGGGATCGAACCTAAAATCCATTTTTAATTTAATTATAATCAGCTACTTATCAAGTTTAGATGCACAACAGCTTAACCAGTTTGGGGTTTAACAGAGGGCAAATTAGGGTAAAATAAAAGCAAGTTAGCAAGATTAGGCGAGGGAGTAAATCATGGATTATGATGTCGTAATTATTGGGGGTGGACCGGCGGGAGGTCACTGTGGTAGATTATTAAGTGAAAAAGGTTATCGTGTTCTTTTGGTGGAACAACATTCTAGTTGGCAAGATAATAATTTTTCTAGTGCCGCTTCTCCCCTAGAAATTTTAGAACAATTCAATCTCCCCGAAACCGTAGTGGCTAGGTTTTGGAAAAATATCGAAATCATCTCCACCAGCATACATCATTTTTGGTCATCACCGCAACCTTTAGGGGTAGTTTTTGATTTTGCCAAATTGCGAGAGTTTTTAGCCGCAGAAGTGCTGCGTTGGGGGGGAGAAGTTCGTTTAGGTTGTCGTTATCTGAAATATCAACAGATGGAGGATAAGCTAACTGTTTTCTTGAAATCAAAAGGCGAGGAAATCGAGACAGTTACTACTCGTTTATTGGTTGATGCCACGGGATACGCTAGAGCAGTTATGTATAAACATAAACGAGAAAAACCTGATTTTTTAAAAGCAGTGGGCATTGAATATTTAATTACTGTGCCAGAAGTATATTATCAAAAATATCAAGATAATTTAGTGTTTTTTCTAGGTCATAAATGGAGTCCTAAAGGTTATGGCTGGATTTTTCCTATGGATAATCAGCAATTAAAAATAGGAGCCGCTTGGTTAGAGGGAGAACATCCTTATATTCCTGAAGTTAAGCCTTTAAAAAGTTATATTACACAAATTATTCAAACCTACATAAATCTCTCTAAATATGAT
Source organism: Microcystis sp. M49636_WE2 (assembly GCF_030065375.1). NCBI lineage: Bacteria > Bacillati > Cyanobacteriota > Cyanophyceae > Chroococcales > Microcystaceae > Microcystis > Microcystis sp. M49636_WE2. The sequence goes on from NZ_JASJFG010000371.1 coordinate 3,585, forward strand.
ATAATCGACATCCATGGGTCTATTTTAGAATATTCGCTCAATCTGCAAGATATTTATTATCAAGAACCGAATATTATAGCGATTGGTGATGCTGTTTCTACGGTTAACTTTTTAGGAGGGGAAGGTATTCGCTATGCTATGAAAGGAGCGGAAATTGCTTGTCAATACATGGAAGAATATTTACAGGGAAAATCGAGTAGTTTTGCCCCTTATCAACAGAGGATGCAAGAATATTTTCAACCAAAATGGAATTTATCCGATCGCCTCAGTCGCAAAGTTTATTTAGAATATAGTGATGTGCGTATAGATCAAGGAGTATCCTATCTCAAGTATCTTGCCACACAGGATATAATCGACATTTTATTTTACTACAAATTTGAAAAATACACAAAAGGGTTAGGAGGATTTCTGCTGGGGAAATTACGTCAATGGTGGCGCACAATTTTCCCTAGTCAAAACCCCAGATAAATAAGCTAGGATAAAGCTAAGGAAACAATATTGGTAAAGACCGTGAGTAAGTTTATTCGCTACAGTACAATGATCACCCTGCTGGGCATTTTAGGAGCCTGTAGTGGCAATCCTGCCCTAGAAAATCGTCTGGCTGCCGATCCTAATCTACAAACAAATCCCATACCAGAAAACTCTCCTAATAACCAGCAATTACCCGCAAATTTTCCCGCAGAAATTCCTCGATATAGTCAATCAGAATTATTATCCGTGCAGACAAATCCTGATAATACCGGTGGGCAAACCCGGTGGCAATCCAACGATCCCAGCAATGCGATCGAGGCTTTTTATCAACAGGAATTAGTTAATAATAATTGGGAAATTATCACTCCCTTTTCTGGGGAAGGAGTCAATAGTACCCTAACGGCCCGTCGAGATAATTTAGAATTAACTATCACCATAACTGCTACTTCTCCCAATACGGAATATAGCCTCGATTATCGTCCAACGGGAACTCCGATTGCTTCCCCTAGTCCCTCCCCCATTTCTTCCCCCTTACCCAATCTTAATCCCACCAGTTTTAACGATCTCGAATCCTTACCTAATCCCTTAAAAAGCCACATTCAAGACTTAGCTAGATTAGGAGTATTAACAGGTAATAACAATCAGTTTAACCCTAATGATACAATAACGCGCCGAGAATTTGCGCGCTGGTTGTTACAGGCTAATAATGCCATTTATGCCAATGTAGCAGGTAAACAAATCCGTTTAGCTACTCCCAATAGTTCCCCAGCTTTTAGTGATGTTAAAAATAACGATCCCGATTATATTTATATTCAAGGATTAGCGGAAGCAGGGTTAATTCCCTCTCCTTTAACGGGAGATAGTAGCACTCTTTTATTCCGTCCCAATGCTCCTTTAACCCGGGAAGATTTAATCGCGTGGAAAGTGCCATTAGATATCAGAAAAGCTTTACCGAGCGCCAATCTTGATACGATTAAAAATACTTGGGGTTTTCAGGATACTAATAAAATTAACCCGCAGCTGGTGCGCGCTCTTTATGCCGATTTTCAAAATGCCGAACAAGCCAATATTCGGCGAGTTTTTGGTTTTACTACCCTATTTCAGCCAAAAAGACCAGTAACTCGCGCTGAAGCTGCCGCTACTTTATGGTATTTTGGTTTTCAGGGTGATGGTGTTTCCGCTGCCGATGCTTTGCAGGGTCAAGACACGCAACAGAGTGGGGTTAATTGAAATTTGTCCATAAAAATTAAGGGTGTGTTAGGAAAATACAGACACTCTTTTTGACATTTCTTCATATCTATTCAGAAAAATTAACAAAGGATTCTTGACCCTGCAGCTAGGGGAATATTTTATCCTAAAGATAGAACTCTGCTGCAGGGGATTTTGTTGCTGACTTCCGCTGCTATTAAAATTATGACCCATCAAACTCTCAAACTCGCCGGGATGAGTTGCGCTGGTTGCGCTGATTCGATCGAACGGATAATTAAATCTATCCCCGGAGTGATTCGATGTCAAGTTAATTTTGGCATGGAACAGGTGGATGTGGACTATGATCCCAAGCGTACCGATCTTAACACTATTCAAGCAAAAGTTAGGGATGCTGGTTTCCAGGCTACACCGATAACGGAAATTAATCTCGAATCCAGGCCAGAAAAAGAACTTCTCACTAAACTATCGATCGCTATTGTTATTAGTATTATACTTTTTATCGGTTCTTTGCCGATGATGACGGGTTTATCTCTATCTTTTATTCCCCACTGGTTACACGCTCCCTTATTCCAATTAATTCTCGCTACTCCCGTCCAATTTTGGTGTGGTCAAAGTTTTTATAAAAATGCTTGGAAAGCCTTTAAAAACCGCGCTGCCACCATGGACACTTTAGTAGTTTTGGGAACCAGTGCCGCCTATTTTTATTCCCTGTTTTTAACCTTCGGGAGCGATTTTATCGAAAAACAGGGGTTTAATTCCCATGTCTATTACGAAGCATCAGCTATCGTCATTACTCTGATTTTACTCGGTCGTTTCCTTGAAAAACGTGCCAGAAAAGAAACGGCCGCCGCTATTAAACAATTAATGGGATTACAGGCAAAAACTGCTAGGGTAATTAGGGAAGAACAGACGCTAGATATACCAATAGAAGAGGTGAAGGTAGGAGATATAATTTTAGTGCGTCCGGGAGAAAAAATTCCCGTCGATGGCATAATTATCCAGGGCAGTTCTAGCATTGATGAATCGATGGTGACGGGGGAAAGTTTACCCGTGCGAAAAAATATCAATCAACAGGTAATCGGGGCGACAATTAATAAAACCGGTAGCCTACAAATGCAAGCGTTACGAGTGGGAAAAGATACGGTTTTAGCTCAGATTGTCCAATTAGTACAAACCGCACAAGCATCAAAAGCACCTATACAAAGATTAGTCGATCGAGTGACCGCTTATTTTGTGCCGGTGGTGATGATTATTGCGGTAATAACTTTCCTATTTTGGATTCTCCGCACGGGTAATCTCACCCTCGCTTTGATTACAATGGTGGAAGTCTTAATTATCGCTTGTCCCTGCGCGCTAGGATTAGCTACACCCACCTCGATTATGGTGGGAACAGGACAGGGAGCAAAACAGGGAATTTTAATTAAAAACGCCGAAAGTTTAGAATTAGCCCAGGGCATTACTACTATTGTTCTAGATAAAACGGGAACTCTCACCCAGGGGAAACCAACGGTGACGGACTTCTTGACTCGGGAAGGGGTGAGGGATGGACGGGAATTATCGCTGCTGCAGTTAGTCGTGTCGGTGGAGAATCATTCTGAACACCCGTTAGGAGAAGCAATAGTTAGATATGGGCAGTTAAACCAGATTAAAACCCTAGAAGTAACCGAATTTGACTCAATAACTGGGGCAGGAGTGCAGGGAAAAGTCGGGTCGGATTTCGTGCAAATCGGTACACAACAATGGTTAGAACGTCAAGGAGTTGAAACAAAAGTTCTTAAAAAAGTCGCCCACGATTGGGAATGGCAGAAAAAAACCGTGGCTTGGATAGCGGTTAACGGGGGTTTAGAGGGGGTTATCGCCATTTCCGACGTTTTAAAACCTTTTTCTTCCTCAGTGGTCGCCAAGCTCAAAAAAATGGGCTTAGAGGTGATGATGATGACGGGGGACAACCTCGAAACCGCAGAGGCGATCGCCAGCGAGTTGGGTATCCGGCGCTTTTTTGCCGCACTCCGTCCCCAAGAAAAAGCCGAAAAAATCGAATATTTGCAGAAAAAAGGGAAAATAGTCGCCATGGTTGGAGATGGCATCAATGATGCGATCGCATTG
>NZ_JASJFG010000056.1:0-2290 GCF_030065375.1 Microcystis sp. M49636_WE2
AAGATTCTTATTAGAGGGAGTACCCCCAGGGGTGGTGTTTAGCTTTCTCACCGCTGCACCTACCCTAAATATCGTCACTCTTTGGCTAACTTGGCAGACTTTCACCTATTCTAGTATTTTCTTCTATCGATCGCTTTCGGTGTGGTTAATGGCAATTTTTATCGGCACTCTCTTTAGTTTCTATCGGGAAAAACCCCGCACCGATAGTGAAATTCCCCTAGAATCGAGTTTAGTTCTTTCTGGTAGTTTTTTACCGGAGGAAGCAGCCAGTCAACCCCTGCAAAGAGTCGGCAGTCTTGTTTATGAGTATAAAACTAGAGATAGGCAAGCTTGGCCAATTTCTGTGCAGTTATTTCTTGATAACTTTATCGATGAAGCGCTGGAATTAGGGGGATTATTAATTATAGGCTGTGCGATCGCTAGTGTCTTTCAGCTATTATTACCTCAGAGTCAATTAATTGCCTGGGGGAATACTCCCGCTACTCAAATTCTCGTGCAGTTGTTCTTTGGTTTCACCCTCGCTGTTAATGCCAGTCTTAGCACTTTTGTCCCCGGTTCTTTAATTACTAATCTGTCCGTCGGTTCCACTCTAGCTTTTTTACTGGTCGCTTCCCTCATTGATATTAAAGCTTTTATCCTCCTCCTATCAGCTTTCCGTCCTAAAATTGTCCTTTATTTCGGAATTTTATGCCTGTTAATGACTTTTTTAGTGGCTCTGATCCTCAGTTTTTATCTAGGTTGAATTCCTTCCGGGTCAAAAAAATTTTCTCTTGACAAAAGTCCCTTGACATGATATTATATTCATAATGGAAAATCCGTGCGCCTACAAGCCCTATTTTCCCAAGCATTTAAACTCTATCTTGATTCTGCTTGCTGGAGTTGCGACAACATAGTTTTATAGTTCTCACTCCACCCACCTACCTAGAGGTTCAATAAGCATCTTTTCGATGAATACTACTCAATATGATAATCAGCATTTCTTGATCTTGAATTTTGTAAATGATGCGATAATCCCCTATTCTAATTCGGTAGGTGTCATCATATCCTTTGAGTTTCTTGACTCCGCTAGGACGAGGTGTATCGGTAAGTAGTCTAATGGCAGTAATTAAGCGTTCGCGTTGTTGTTTGGGTAAGTTGTTTAGTTGTTTTTGAACTGGTTTCGGAATAATAACTCTGTAGTTCACGCTTGAGTTGCCTCATATTCTTCGAGGGTTAGATAGTCTCCTGCTTGATAAGCTGATTCAGAAGCGATTATGTTAGCTTGCTCTTCTTCTGTAATTTCTATTGCAGTATGTCGTTCTTTGATAAAGAGCAAAAAGTCAAGTAATTCAGTCAAAAGGGTGTCAGGTGTCTGCTCGATTTCTTTAATTAGTTGTTCTTTGAGTGTCATAGCTTTATCAGTTATCAGTCATCAGTTATCAGTTATCAGTGAGCAGTAATCAGTTATCAGTGATTAATTCCATCATAGTCCATCATTCAATCATTCCAATCATAGTCGATGATAGGTGGTGGGTTACTGGACTAGGTAATAGGTGTAGGGGTAATTCATGAATTACCCCTACAATCGGCTAGGTTTTTCTGGATTTTGTCAAATTTTCTCTTGACAAAAGCCTCTTGACATGATACTATATTCATAATGGAAAAGCCGTGCGCCTACAAGCCCTATTTTCCCAAGCATTTAAACTCTATCTTGATTCTGCTTGCCGGAGTTGCCAGAATATACTCCTATAATTCTCCATAAGGTTGACCTGGAATAGTCTTCTGATAATATATCCAAAAGTCCCTATAATATCAAATCCGTCGCTTTTTATTGAAGTTATCTAAAGCGGGAAAAATCCCCTTTTATGTAGTCTGTGATACTGTTTTTGGGATTGAGATCGTCTAAGGTCAAAGAAATTGCTTCTAGGGTTCCGATTTAAGCGTGCTTAAATGTCAGGTCCGAGAGGAGCAAGCTAGTCTTAAATGAGCGGATCAAACATTTTTTCCGTCTAAGCTGGCTACACGGCGGGATAAAAGCCCGGGAGACTTTAAGGATAACTGTTTTGAGGCAGTGTCTTTGAAGACTCCTGGGTTATTGTATTTTGAGGTGAAATGATGTCCGAGGAATCTACTTTTCAACCCCCGCATTTAACCGAAGCTCAACAGGCCCTAGAAAAAGAACGCCATTTGCCCCTAACCGGTTGGCAACAGGAAGTTTCCCAGGGGTTAACCTACGGTTTAGAGGCGGCCGATAGTATTCGCGATCGCAGTATTCCCACCTTTTCCAGGGGTGAGTTACCCCACTATGCGG
>NZ_JASJFG010001034.1:0-2455 GCF_030065375.1 Microcystis sp. M49636_WE2
AGATAGGCTGCCGCCGGCAGTAAACGGGATTGATTTCTCAATATCGTCTCGACCATGGTACAGGCAGAGGAAGCAGGGGCGTAATAAGCGCCGCCAGTTTGCAGTAATTTGACGATTTCAGCCCCACCGTTGCGAGTTCTCTCCACTAGACGATTAATCGTCATCTCGTCCATTAATTCGGTAATCGGCACACCACTGACGGTACAGTAACGGGGTAGGGGTAACATTAAATCACCGTGACCACCCAAAACCATAGCATGAACGTCGGCGGTACTAACCCCCAATTCCATGGCGATAAAGGTTTGTAAACGGGAAGAATCGAGGACTCCGGCCATTCCCATCACTCTTTGGGGGGGTAAACCGGTTGCTTGCCAGACTAGATAGGTCATCACATCAAGGGGATTAGTGATGACGATAAAAATGGCCTCTGGAGAATACTTGAGGCATTTAGTGGCGGCCTCGACGACAATTTTGGCATTGACATTCATGAGATCATCGCGACTCATGCCCGGTTTTCTGGCTAATCCAGCCGTAATCACGACAATATTCGAGCCTGCCGTGTCTTCATAGTTATTAGTGCCGATAATCTCGCTGTCGTGCAGTTCTATGCCCTGAGCTTCCATCAAATCTAGGGCAATACCCTGGGGCAAACCATTGACGATATCGAGGAGAACCACATCGGCGAGGTTTTTTTCGGCGATGCGTTGGGCCAAGGTGCGTCCGACGTTACCGGCACCAATAACCGAGACTCGGGGCGATTGGCAGGGGATGAGTGTATCGTAGAAGTCAACCATGATTTATGGATGAGGCAATATCCTCATCAGACGGGTTCCAGTTGTTCGAGCTTTAGCCACACACTGGGGGTAGGAACATAGAATTTAATCAAAGCGTAATCATCTTTTACATCCAAGACTTCTGCTGTCGAGTTGAACATATAACTGGGTAAACGGCGATCGCTGGCTAGGGCTTCGAGGCTATTTTCTAGGTTTCCCGTCACCACGCGGACTAAAGCTCCTTTCTTAATTGTAGCTGCCATGTTTTTCTCGTTAAATTTGCTGGGGGTTTCTCCCATAAATTGTTACATATTCGGGCAGACCTCTGACAAGGGCTTTTTCAGTCATCAGTGAACTGATAACCGATACCAAAGGCCGAATCTAAAACCTAATTGGTTAAGCTAAAAGCTTTGATGTACTTAGTTTTTGCCCTTCTTTTTAGGTAGGAGAATTGCCAGATTCTTTCTTTTGCATGAGTGCCTGTCGCCCCTTGCCTTCAGAAACTGATAACTAATTCAAGGCTGATGGCTTTTTGGCTTAAGATAAAGTTTAGCCCTCGATCGAGTTCTCGTGTTTTCATGGTTTTACAACTGCGCGTCTACGTTCCCGAACACCCTCTGGTTAAGCATTGGCTGGCGATCGCCCGCGATCAAAATACCCCCCCGGTACTGTTTAAAACAGCGATGACGGAACTAGGGCGCTGGTTAACCTACGAAGCGGCGCGGCAATGGCTGCCGACCCTGGAAACTAGCGTTAAAACCCCTCTAGCGGAATGTCCCGCTACTTTTATCGATCCTAGCGTACCGATCGCCGTAGTCCCGATTTTACGCGCAGGATTAGCCCTGTTGGAAGGGGCGCAAAGTCTTTTACCCCTAGCTAGTACCTATCATCTCGGTTTAGCCAGAAATGAGGAAACCCTAGAGGCGAGTTGTTATTTAAATAAATTACCGGCTAGTTTTGATCCGGCCACGAGAGTGTTAATTCTCGAACCGATGTTAGCCACGGGGGGATCAATTTCAACGGCAATGGCAGAAATTACCAGCAGAGGCGTTGATCCTGCCCTAATTCGCCTGATTTCCGTGGTGGCTGCCCCGCCGGCTTTACAGAAATTGAGTCAAAATTATCCCAGCTTGAACATCTATACGGCTATTATCGATGAAGGACTAAATAGCCGCGGTTACATCGTGCCGGGGTTGGGCGATGCCGGCGATCGAGCTTTTGGAACCTATTAGGAGAAAAACGGATTATGAGTCAGCGAGATGGGTTTGCGGGCGGTTTTTTAGCCGGTGCGATTGTCGGTGGTTTAGTGGGCGGTGTTTTGGGGACAGTGTTGGCTAATCGCAGCCGCCGCGGTTTAGCAGCTGGTGATAATCAGTCCTTTGTGGAGGGTATCCGCCATGGGCGCTTGACTCCCGAGGAAGGCATGGAAATGGCCCGCCGCAGTTTAGAAGATAAAATTGCCCAGTTAAATCTAGCGATCGATGATGTGCGTCAACAGTTAGGATCGGTACAGGAAAACGGCAGCGATCGTTAAATAGGGCCTGCTGAATAAATCTAAAAACCTTGCTGGATAAGACTTTTAGCCTTTTTTGAAATCCAAAAGTACCAGATATGGGAGTGATCAGGGGGAAATTCAGCTACTTTTTCCCTGAAAATTAGGTAATTGACCCCCTCAAAATCGG
>NZ_JASJFG010000206.1:0-3273 GCF_030065375.1 Microcystis sp. M49636_WE2
GTGGTAGAGGATTGTAAAAATTGACAGAGATGTTGAACATGGGGGTTATCGGTTAAGAGAGAAACTTGTTCTAAAGCCTCCTGAAGATTTATATTAGAACGATAGATAATCCGAAAAGCTTTTTTCAGTAAAGCTAGATCTTCATCGGTAAAACCGGCCCTTTGTAAACCGACTAAATTAAGAGTTCGCACGCGACAGGGATTGCCTTCCACTAAAGTAAAAGGGGGAACATCGCGATCAATACGACTCATTCCTCCTAACATGGCCATTTTGCCAATATGAACAAATTGATGTACTCCTAAAACCCCCCCGATAACTGCTTTTGATTCGATCTGGACATGACCGGCCAAGGCGACACTATTAGCGATAATAATGTTATCTTGCAAAATACAATTATGGGCAACGTGAACATAGGCCATTAATAAATTATTATTGCCAATTTGGGTAACTTCTCCCGTATCGGTGGCGCGATTAATCGTGACAAACTCGCGAATTTGGTTATTATCACCAATTTCCACGCTACTTTCGCCACCTTTATACTTTAAATCCTGTGGTTCATTACCAATAACAGCCCCAGAAAAAATATGATTACCCTTGCCAATTTTGGTCGGACCCTCAATGACCACATGGGCATCAATAATTGTATCAGCTTCAATTTCCACATGGGCCCCGATCACAGCATAGGGACCAACTTTAACCTTGGGATCAAGTTTTGCCGACGGATGGATAACCGCAGTGGGGTGAATTAACGTATTCAAAGGGAAGTCTCCCGCGCTCAACTTCGTCACTGTATGAATCAAGGTATAGCTTATCCTATATTGGACAGATTGTGATCAAGATTGATAGCGGTTGCTTAGGGAGGGGACGACTTTAATGGGGAACCAGAACCCGATAAACTATTAACCAGATTCTCTTGGTTCCTTCGTCCCTCCCATCCTGATAAAAAATATATGAGCAATAATAGACCTAAAATTATAGTCTTAGATGACGACCCGACAGGTTCCCAAACAGTCCATAGTTGTCTGTTATTGATGCGGTGGGATGAAGATACTCTCCGCTTGGGATTGGCAGATAATGCGCCAATTTTCTTTGTTTTGACCAATACTCGCGCTTTAACCCCCGAAAAAGCCAAGTCTGTCACGCGAGAAGTCTGTCATAACCTGAAAACTGCCTTAACTAAAGAGGGAATCGAGGATTTTTTGGTGGTTAGTCGTTCCGATTCTACCCTGCGCGGGCATTATCCGATCGAAACTGATGTTATTGCCGAAGAATTGGGCGGTTTTGATGCTCATTTCCTGATTCCAGCCTTTTTTGAGGGAGGTAGAATCACCCGCGATAGTATTCACTATTTAATCATCGATGGCGTTCCCACTCCCGTCCACGAGACGGAATTTGCTCGCGATTCGGTTTTTGCCTACCACTATAGTTATCTGCCGGATTATGTGGAGGAGAAAACGAAAGGTAAAATTAAAGCAGATGATGTAGAGAGATTTTTACTGGCAGATATCCGTCAAGGTAGTTTAGAACGACTGCAAAAGCTCAAAAATAATCAATGTGGGGTGGTAGATGGGGAAACTCAAGCGGATCTCGATCGCTTTGCTGAAGATATTTTAACCGCCGCAGGGGAGGGAAAAAAATTTTTATTCCGTAGTGCCGCCAGTATTTTAACTTCTTTGGCTAATTTAGGAACTCAACCGATCGCACCCGAATCTATGGGTAAGTATAAGCCCACGGGGGAAGCCGGGGCAATTATCGTCGGTTCCCACGTCAAAAAAACTAGCCAACAATTAGATGAACTGCTTCAACAACCCAACACCGTCGGAGTCGAAATCGATGTGACGGCATTGCGCGATCGTCCTGAGCAACGAGAGCAACTCCTAGCACAAGCTCTGGAAAAAGTCAAGCTTATTCACAAAAATAAACAAACCCCCGTGATCTATACCAGTCGGCAAGAGTTAACCTTTGCCTCTGTGCAGAAACGCCTTGATTTTGGGGTTGCCGTCTCCACCCTGTTAATGGACATTGTTAAGGGTTTACCCAGTGATATCAGTTTTTTAATCAGTAAAGGCGGAATTACCTCCAATGATGTCTTAAGTACGGGTTTAAGCCTGCAATCGGCCCGTTTACTCGGTCAGATTCTCCCCGGTGTCTCCATGGTCCGTACAGCAGCCGATCATCCCCTCTTTCCTAATTTACCCGTGGTTCTTTTCCCGGGTAACGTCGGTGATGTCCAAGCTTTGGCCACAGTTTATCAACGTTTGTGTCAATAGGAGGGGATAGGAGATCGCCGCTCTTGTAGGGTGCGTTAACGAAGTGTAACGCACCTAATCTATGGTTATTCAATAATTGATGTAATGGTGGATTACGCTGCGCTAATCCACCCTACGGGGGGTTAAAATTATTATTCTTCCCCTATTTCTTCGGTTATGCTACAGTGCTTGTGAAGCAGCATAGACTTTTACTTCCTTCTCTAAACGTTCTCTGAGCCTATCTTTTTCTACTTCAATATCATACCTTGTTTGAAGATTCATCCAGAACCTTTCAGACATACCAAAATAACGAGAAAGCCTTAAGGCAATATCGGCAGTAATTCCTCGCTTTTCCTCGATAATTTCCTTGATTTGCTCTATTGGTACATTAAGATCTTCTGCCAAACGTTCTTGGCTAATTTCCATCGGTTTGAGAAATTCTTCTAACAGAATCTCACCAGGATGAATGGGGGCTAATAATTTTTTCTCAGTCATGATTATTGAGTAACAATTAATGATAATCGACTATTTCTACATTGTAGGCGTTGCCATTTTTCCAAATAAAACAGATCCGCCACTGATCGTTAATTCGGATACTATGCTGATTTTTTCTATCTCCTGAGAGTTTTTCCAACCGATTAGATGGAGGAATGCATAAATCCTGTAAAGTTTCGGCCGCGTCTAAAACTTCTAGCTTTCTCCGAGCATTTCGTTGAATATCTTGAGGTAATTTTCGTGAAAATTTACGTTTGAATACCTGCTCTGTCTCCTTAGATGCAAAACTCTTAATCATCAATAATTAGGAAAATGCACTACTATCATATCATCTTAGTGCGATCATCGATCTCATGCTAATGTTAGATCGCAATCTTTCTGTGGAGGCGCAGTTGAAAGTGTATCTGTGGGTTACGATCGCTTTTTCAACCACCTTATCACTAGCTAATCTTCTTGGCTATCAAGGATTAAAGCGTCAAGAGAATTGGGAAAATCACCTCGCTCAACCATTTTTGTGAAAACTTTGTAA
>NZ_JASJFG010000728.1:0-1229 GCF_030065375.1 Microcystis sp. M49636_WE2
ACTACACCATAAATCAAATTCTCCTGCTTTAAAACCATCGGTGAACTTGATTTTACGTCGCTCATCAGATAGTTTGTAGCCCGTTAGTTTATACTCAACCGAACGGCTATGCTTTTTGAACCGAGGAAAACCCTTTTTACCTGGTATCTTGGCATGACAATTATGATAAGATCGACTAATTGATTGCCAGGCTCTATCAGCAGCCGATTGACGAGCTTGAGAGTTTAATTTATTAACCCATGGTGTCTCTTTATTATTAGCTAGTACCGCGCAAAGTTTTTGGAGATCATTGCGGGTTGTCCCTTGATTGGACCGCCAATAACGAACACAAGAATTACGCACAAACTGAGAAGTTTTGATAGCTTCATCAAGCCGGTGATATTGCTCTGGTGTTCCGTTTTTTAGCTTTGCTTCTACGACTAGCATCTAACAATCCTCGACCCTTGGCTAAGTTAATTATAACACAGTTTACCCACAGATGGTGGAATTAAACCGATGCTCTGCGGTTGATATTCTGGTCGGATTTCATCCCCCGCAAAGCTGAGTATCTTGTCGAAAAATGTAGCGGGGGCATTCATCCGACATTTTAGGTAAAAACTTGTGCGACATTCCGTGCCTGTATGCTGATTTTTTTAAGGCAAACAGAGCTAAGGAGGATGTTTCCCAGCGATAAGCTTGTAGTTTCTGCACGATAGCGGCTGTGTCCGTCAATTTTGACTATCCTTAACGATTTCAACGAGAGGAACGGAATCTAGGGGTTACGTTTTTAGCTGTTAACAGGGCTAATCATTCAACTTACCCGATTTATGTCGCTCTCTTCGATTATTACAGAATCTTTACACAATTTGTCAAATATTTTCTCTCGCTCTGGTCGGCCCTGGGGAAAAATAAGTATAACTACTTAAGTATTTGTTCACAGTAAGCAAAATTTTATTAAAACTCTTGCTAAATGTATCATTATATGCTTCTTTCCTTTTGGCGGCGGGGTATCCTAGCTAACAGGAGGGAAAAAGCAAAACCCTCTCTACAGGTACATTGACACTTTGTCAAGTATTTGTTACATTAGTTAAAGAAAAGAGGTGATACCGATCACCCATCTCGCTTGTTATCAACCACTGTCTTCATCGAGGAGGAACACCATGTCTCAACCGATCGAACTTTCCTTAGAACAACAGTTCAACATTCGTTCTTTTCAGACTCAGGTAGAAAAAATGAGTCAGGAGCAAGCG
>NZ_JASJFG010000052.1:0-35231 GCF_030065375.1 Microcystis sp. M49636_WE2
AAATAATAAGTACATCTGGGATAGTCGGTTTTAATCTCGACCCAGTAGGCTAATCCGAACCTTTCGAGTAAGCTAATCAAAAATTCTTTCATTTCGTTCCCCATCTAAATCTACTCTGGTGGTTTTGTTACGTTTGTTTACATTTCGCAAACTTCCTTCCTATTCTATTTATACTTTCTCCTTTTGGCTATTGGGAGTGTCGAAAAATACAGATTTTCAATCGGGGGAATTTTGCCAGCGTTGCCGGTAAACCTCGTAAAGAGCCATAGCCGCCGCCACCGAAGCATTGAGACTGGGGGTTTTGCCTGCCAAGGGGATAGATACCAACTCATCGCAGGACTTTTGGGTCAACAGACTCAAACCCTCTCCCTCCGAACCTAGCACCAATCCTATCGCACCCGTTAAATTGATTGTGTGTAAGGATTTACTGGTTTTTGCCGCCGTGCCGTAGAGCCAAAAACCCGCCGCTTTTAATTCTTCTAAAGCACGATTGAGATTGACCACCCTGGCCACAGGTAAATATTCCAAGGCCCCCGCCGCCACTTTCATCACCGTCGATGTCACCCCAGCGGCGCGACGTTGGGGAATAACTACCCCCTGACAACCCATGGCTTCGGCGGTGCGAATAATTGCCCCAAGGTTATGGGGATCCGTAATACCTTCAGCGATGACGATGACGGGGTGGCGACTTTTGCCCTTAGCTTTCTCGATCAGATCGGCTAATTCGATATAATCATAGGGAGACATCTGGGCGGCGATCCCCTGATGATTGGCCTTACTGGTAATCTGATCGAGACGCAGATCGTCCACCTCATCAATTACCGTGCCGTTGGCTTTGGCCTTTTCCAAAAGGGTATGATAACGGGGATCGTAACGAAGTCGATTGACCACCCAAATCCGATTCAGTTGGCGCTCCTCTTCCATGGCTGTTAAAACCACCCGGCGACCGTAGAGCAGATCATCAGCTTCTTGGTTTTCTGGAGTTACTGCTGGGGATTTAGCCAGAATTGGCCCGGTTTTTGGCCGCGAGGGCCGGCGAGAATTACGATTATCGGACTTGTCACGAAATGGTCGATCGCTCATGGTTGCATGGATTAAGAGTAAAGTCGGGAATCGTCCCTGAGGGCTATAATTCTAGTTTTTCTAATAGTTGATGTAATCTTGAGGGGTCTTGTAGATAAAGATAGCCGAACAGGGTTTCTAAACTGCTGGCCTGCTGATAGACTTGGGCTGTCAGACGACGGCGTTTTCCCGTGACCGCATTGCGTCCCCGGCGCAGAATTTCTTTTTCTTGGTCCGTCAGATAGGGCTGCAGTTGTGCTAAATCTAAAGCCTGTTGTTCGGCCCTGACTTTGCCCACCACCTGAGCGTGATAGTCTCCCAGACGCTGGGGCGGCAGTAAATAATAGCTGCGGATATATAATTCATAAACAGCATCCCCCAGATAGGCCAGAGAAGCGGGCGATAATCGGTCAAGACCCTCTAGGATTGGTGAACCCTGGCCACTGACCTGTAAGCGAATTTTTTCGAGAGGAGATTCCACGATTTACGCTTTTTCTAGATATTCGATCGCCGCTTCCAGGGTGGGTTGCAGGGAAAAAAACTTTTCCAATCGCACCAGTTTTACGGTTTGAGTTACCCGGGGATTGGTAACAATTTGTAAACTGCCCCCTTCGGTTTTGGCCTTTTTCACCAATTTTACCAAAGCTCCTAAACCGGAGCTATCGATAAAATCAATCTGAGCGAGGCTAATAATCACATCCTTGGGACCTTCCTCCACATAGCCTTCGATCACCTTACAAAAAGTCGGTTCGGAAAAGGCATCTAAAAGACCCGTCAAACGGAAAATTTGGTACTTATCTCTGACCTCACGCGTGCCTCGCAAGCTGACGGTCAAGTTAATTGCTTCTGGAATAATCCCCTCCTAGCTCGAGAGCCGTAAAAATCAAAACCCTAGTATATCCTAAAAATTTACGACCGATCCTTTTTTGCTTGCCGCATTAAATCAACAAATTGGCCAAACAGATAATCGGCATCGTGGGGGCCAGGACTGGCCTCGGGGTGGTATTGTACCGAGAAAAAGGGCAGAGACTTGTGTTTTAACCCCGCTACGGTGCGATCGTTGAGGTTGAGATGGGTAATCTCCACTTGCGGATTTAAAGAGGCCTCCTGCACGGCAAAACCGTGATTCTGACTGGTAATTTCCACCTGTTGCTGCAGTCCACAGGGTTGATTTAACCCGCGATGGCCAAATTTCAGTTTAAAGGTTTCTGCTCCCAGGGATAGGCCTAAAATTTGATGACCCATACAGATGCCAAAAGTGGGTTTTTCTCCTTGTAAAAGTTGCTTGGCTAGGGCAATCCCTTCGGTGACAGCCGCCGGATCTCCCGGTCCGTTAGAAAAGAAAATACCATCGGGATTATAGGCGGCGATTTTTTCTGGGGGAGTGTCAGCGGGAACCACGATCACCCGACAACCGTAGCTGGCTAAACGCCGGAGAATATTGCGTTTGATGCCAAAATCGATCGCCACCACCGTTAACGGTTCTTGATCACTATCAATTGGCGCAAATTCCCAGGCGGACGGGGTGGGAGTCGTCCATTCGTACACTTCCTTGGTGGTTACTTCCTTAACTAGATTTAATCCCGCCATACTGGGGGCTGCCTGCACCAACCGCAGTAAATCGTGATAATCGAGTATTTCCGTGGAAATTGCCCCATTCATCGCCCCAACCGAGCGAATTTTGCGGGTCAGAGACCGGGTATCGATGCCATAGATGCCAATAACATGATGAGCGGCCAGATAATCCGGTAGGGATTGGCTAGAACGCCAATTACTGGGCCGGTGGCAGATATTTTTGGCGATCGCACCTTTCACCTGGGGACGAATTGACTCCTCATCCTCGGGGTTAACCCCCGTATTTCCCAATTCCGGATAGGTAAAAGTGACGATTTGACCGGCATAACTGGGATCGGTGAGGACTTCCTGATAACCGGTCATCCCCGTGTTAAAGACAACTTCGCCGACGGTGGTTCCCTTGGAGCCGAAGGAATAACCCTCGTAAACTGTACCATCAGCCAGAACTAATAAGGCTTTTTGACTAGCAGCACTTGATATCATCGTCAATTTTTTAATCTTGAGTAGTGGTGAGAAACAGAAGTCAAGGATAGACTAGAACAGGGACTAGAAAACGAATTGCTTAGTTTTAATTGGCTAGAGCGTTTTATGATTAAGAGTACATCCGCTCAAGGACAACAGCTTCCCCTGACTAGCCATCGGCAAGATCCTATCGCTTAAAAAATAACTATATAAGTAATATGAGTCCAAGAAAACTGACTGATGCCACGAAAAAAGAAATTCTTAAGCTTTATCGGGAAACGGAGGCCACCACTTCCACCTTAGCCGAGCGTTATGGCGTGAGTAGCTCTACGGTCAGTCGTTTTCTCAAAAATTCTTTTTCTAGCGAGGAATACGAGCAGTTAATCCAGAAAAAACGCTTGGCCCGCAATCCTCGCGGCCTCGAGGAGGAGGGAGCAGCAGCGGATTTATCGGAAGAAGCGATCGAGGTGATTGGTTTTTCGGCAGCCCACATCGCAGCTAAGGATGAGCAGGCTTTTCAGCAACCGATCGCCGCTGTGGAACAATTAACCCTGTTAATGGATACCTCTTACCCGCCAGAAGCAGATAATTCGGAAGAGACAGAAATTAATGGCGATAAACCCCTAGAAAACGCTAATTTAACCGAGTTTTTCGTCGAAGCTATCGAGGAAGAGGAGGAAGATGAGCTTGACGAGGATTGGGATGAAGAGGAGGATGAAGATGAGGAGGATGAAGATGAAGATGAGGAGGAAGAGGAACTAGCGGGGAGCTATTTAGGCCCCACTATCGTTAAAACAGCCCAATTACAGATATTACCCCTATCGGCGGCGGCTTTTCCCAAAACCTGTTACTTGGTGATTGATCGCGCTGCCGAATTAATCACCCGTCCCCTCAAGGATTTTGCCGAATTGGGTAAGGTTCCCCCTCAGGAAATCCAGCAGCGCACTCTCCCCATCTTTGAAAGTCATCGCATCGCTCG
This sequence comes from Microcystis sp. M49636_WE2, assembly GCF_030065375.1. NCBI lineage: Bacteria > Bacillati > Cyanobacteriota > Cyanophyceae > Chroococcales > Microcystaceae > Microcystis > Microcystis sp. M49636_WE2. The sequence goes on from NZ_JASJFG010000052.1 coordinate 4,079, forward strand.
TCGTTTCTCCAAGCGCAAGGAAAAAGTGATTAAAGTTCCCGACGGTCGCCTGATCGAAAAAGCTCACGCTCAACTGGAAGCGAAAGGGATCACCCGTCTGCTCATGGATGGTCGTATCTACGCTTTAGAGTAGGGAATTAGGGGATAGGAGACTTTTCAGTCTCTTCCGAACCCGTTGCTGAGGGTGGGGACTCGCGCAGTTGAGAGAATTCAGCTTAGATGAGTTTACCCGAAGAAAATATGTCAATTTCATTCAGAGCAGAACTAGCTTACCAATAATCGGCTATGAGTGAGCGCGGTTTTTTCTGGATTTATCACCGGGGTTAGTGTAGTTCAAACTGGTATTACTTACCCAAGTTTTGGTTATCTGGTCAATAAAATACCGAAATATGCAAGAAAACGCAACCGCCGAGAATGTTTATAAGTTTTCTAGTACCTTATCTCCTTCCGATCCAAGCTATGTGGATAGAAGGGCTGATCTGGAACTGTACCAAGCTCTGATGAACAGTCAGTATTGTTATATTTTCAATTCTCGCAAAATGGGCAAGTCGAGTTTGACAGTACGCATCCAAACTCAAATTGAAGTACAAGGAGTAGCCTGTTCCCGTATAGACTTAAATGAATTGGGGACATCAGTAGATCAATCTAGCTGGTATCATTCCTTAATTATTGAAATTGCCGAACAATTAAAACTAAATATGACGGATCTAGAATCTTGGATTGCCAGTCAATCTGTTTCTAATGTTGGGTTACTTAGACAGTTTATTAAAGAAATTTTATTGATAAAAATTTCAAACAACATTGTTATTTTTATTGATGAAATTGATGTGGTTAGAAAACTACCCTTTGCTACTGATGACTTTTTTGCTTACATTAGGTCTTGTCATGAAAAGCGAGTTATTAATGCAGATTTTAATCGTATTTCATTTGTTTTAATTGGCACGGCTACCCCCAATCAATTAATTCAGGATAGTCAAAGAACTCCTTTCAATATTGGTAAAGCAATTGAATTAAATGGACTGTCGTTAGAAGATAACTGTCAACCCTTGATGCAAGGACTAGAAGGGTTGGGTGTTTCCCCTCAAGAAATTCTACAAGAAATTTTTAGCTGGACTAATGGTCAACCTTTTCTAACTCAAAAATTGTGCTATTTAATGGCCAAGTTTAAAGTTACAATACCTCAGTCTCTCTTATCAGCTTGGATGCGAGATTTTGTTTATAAACACATTATTGATAACTGGGAAAAAAAAGATGAACCTGCTTTTTTATCAAGTATAAGAGAGCGACTTATTTATCATCCTGATCAAGGGTATTTACTAAGGGTTTATGCTAATGTTTTAAAAGGTAAATTGGTGAAAGCGAGTAACACACCAGAACATGATGAATTATTACTATCTGGATTAGTTATCGTCGATAATCAGGGCTATCTTAGAGTGGCTAATGCTATTTATCAGGCAATTTTTAATCAAAAATGGTTATATAATGTATTAGCAGCTAGTCGTCCTTATCAATTGGAAATTGCTAAGTGGGAAGACTCAAATTTTACCGATACAAATTGTTTACTGACAGGTAAAAAGTTAGAGGAATCTAAAAAATGGCAAGAAGATAAAGAATTAGATAGTATCGATTATCGTTTTTTAGCCGCATCTGAGAGCATTACTCGTCAAAAACAATCTCGTTTATTTATGTTGGCAGCGGGAATATTTACTAGCATTGTTACAGGTTTACTTGGGTTGGGATTCTACCAGTCATGGCTGTTACCTTACTTTTATAAAATTCCCTATACTAAGGAGCCTGAACTATTTAGCCAAGGCGAAAAAAAGCTACTTATTAAACAGGAAAATTTTTATAAAGATCGGGGTATTTTGGCTTTTAAAAATGCTAATTATTTGGAAGCTAAACAGTTATTCAAAAAAGCCTATCTCGCTCATCCTGAAGATGCAGAAAACTTGATTTATTATAATAATGTTATCGCTTATTTAAGTAATAATTATGTGACTTTGGCGGTGGTTATTCCCAGTGGCAAAAAAAATGAAATTTCCCAAGAAATCCTTAAAGGGATTGCTCAAGCACAATATTTATTTAATAGCCAATTACCGACAAGTGCGAATAATTTATTTTTAAATATCGTTATTGCCAATGATAATAATGATGAAAAAGTTGCTAAGATAGTCGCCAAGGAAATCGTTAAAGACCCCAAAGTTATTGGAGTAATTGGACATTATTCTAGTGAAGCCACCTTAGCAGCTTTACCTATCTATGAAAGAGCCAAAATTACTTTAATTTCTTCGACAAGTTCCTCGGATGTAATTGAGAGTGAATACTTTTTTAGAACCGTTATCACCAATGAAAAAATTGGTGAGACTTTAGCTAATTATGCCAGCCAACATGATCTAGATAAGGTAATTGTTTTTAATAATTCTAACCAGATTGATAGCCAAGAACTTACTCAAGAGTTTCATCAAGCTTTCCAAAAAAAAGGCGGTAAAATCACTAAAGTAATTGATTTATCATCTTCCCTAGATATTGACGCAGAAGTTTTAAAAGCATTTTCCCAAGATCAAGTTAGAGGAATTGTCTTATTTCCCAGTTTGGAATCAGCTTCTGTGGTAGTAGAATTATCCCATACTCTTGAACAGTTGAATACCAGCACCACTCCAGAACTGAAAAATAAGCTAGTTCTTTTAGGGAGTCATTCCATGTATGAACATGAAATGTTGGTTGATAGCGGTAAATTTATTGATAATTTAGTTTTGGCTGTGCCTTGGTTTTCCCATCTAATTAAGTCCCAAAATTTTGTCAGAGATGCTCAAGCTTTATGGAAAGAAGATATTAGTTGGCGAACCGCTACCAGTTATGATGCGGCCCAATCATTTATAGCTGCTATTAGAGCCTTGCAATCCCAGAATAAAATTTCTTCAGAGTTGATACAAGAATATTTAGAAAACCTCAATCTTTCGGCCAGTTTGACCTCAGGCAATTCTCTCAGGTTTGTAGATAATGAATCCGAATCTAATCGAGAACCAATTACTGTCAGGGTTAAGAGTAAGTTAGAAGCAAAACTTGAAAACTCAATTCAGTTTCAATTGGAATCTCAACGAGACTAATCAAGCAAGTCGTCAAAATATACTTGATACAAATTGCAACGCACCTCTAGGGTATCATAACTTTTGTGGATCAGTCCCAATCGTTCCAAAAATTGGACAGATTCTCCTTTCATTTGAGCCGGAGTCAGAGCTTTTTTCTGAAGAATTTGCCTAAAAATATTCCGTAGGTTAGCATTACTTTTCAGATATCTCATCAGTAGGAAAAAATGACTTTGAAATGGCTCTCGTCCCTGCAAGGCATCATCTAGAACCTTTTCTAGAGAATTCCCTTCTTGCAATTTTACCAAGATTAACTTAATTAAATAAGGATTACCTCCCACTAAGTTCATGACCTTATGAACATCTGATAACGTCCAATTAATGCCATTAACTTGAGCGAAAGTGAGAACTTGTTCCGCATTAAAATCCGATAAACTAGCCACATAACCTACACCAATTAAGGGAGAGGCATAAAAATCGTAGTTGCTATAAAATTCCGTTGAATGAATAATAATTAAGCGTAGTTTCCGCCAAGGTTGGGAACGTCTTTCATGCCAACTTCTGAGAATACCACAAATTTCATTACCGATTGTTTCAGTTTCCAAAATTGTATCAAATTTTTCAAAGACAAAAACCAGAGGATTAGCGCTGGGTTGGAGAACATATTCCTCTAAATATCGTCGAGTTTTGTGGGCAGGAGTTCCGGGACGAGACCAAAATTTATCGAGAAGAGATTCGTTAATCTTTAATTCTTGGGTAATGGTACGACAAATCGACAGCAGCAAGTCTTCACAACTAAGGGCAATAGTGGCTTTTTCCTCCTCACAATCAATGATAACTGGTTGATAATTATCTTGTTTGAGATGATGGACTAACCAATTAACTAAACGGGTTTTGCCACTATTATGAGGTGCGCGAATTCTTAGCAACGATTGTTCTTGCTGAAGAACTTTGAGACAATTTTCCTCCAGAGGTGGACGTTTTACATAATCCTTAATATAGGTCTGATAATCCTGTTGTTTTTCCTCATCTAAAGAGGAGAAAATAGCAGCAATTGCGGGAGATTGATGTTTACTTTTGTTTGCCCACTCTTGATCAAAGCTCCTTAGGTTGGTTAAAATATCATGACCCCGTTGCCAAAAAGTAATTTGAAAAGTACGAATTTTTCCTTGATTATTGATACGATGATCTTCCAAAATACCTAAAAACTTTTCGTTAAGATATTCCGTCAAAGCATCACGAATTTGCCATAACTCCAGCCTTTGACCACATTTTTCAGTCAGCATTTTTAAAGCATTAAGTTCGGCTTGAATTTTCAATTTTTTCTCATTAATCCAGCTAAATTTAATAGCCAGATTTTCACAATTATCTACCTCGTAGTTAGCAAACTTTAACAGAGCATTAAGCAGATATTTGGTTCTTTGTCTGGGAATATCCCCATAGGTAACTTTTCTAGACATTATCTCAAGTTTAGTAATTAAGGACTTTGCTGATAATTGAGAAATTTAAGTAATAATTTGGTTACGGATTAAACTTAAAACAGTGACTTTCCTATCCTCCTTTTTGAGTGCAAGCTTCGCTCCCCTGTTTAACGGCGTGCGCTAAATCCAACCGTTCGAGAAAAATTTGACCTGTCAGTTCGCGAGTTTTCAATTGATGCCATTCAGGTGCAACAAGATTGATTTCAGAGGGGTATTTGGGCAGTGGAAACAGAAATAATCCTTGCCGCTGCTACTGATCCCAATATTCTCTGACTTGCTTACTCGAACGATAGCGGATTTTTCTAGAGGGTACCTCAAAAAATAGATTTACTTCAGCATTGCACCGCCTGAAACCCTGATGAAACCTTTGTTGATTCTCAATTAGTGTGAATATTTTCTCAATAAGTCCAATTTATCGAGGTACTCTAGACAACCTTGACCACATCTCTCAAAAAAATTTTCCGCAAAACCCCGAAGTTCCCCAAGGTTTTTCTCCACCCCCAAGTTACTCAAACTCCAGTCTGGGATAGCAATTGAGGGCAAGAAAAATTAGCCTTTGACTGTGGGTGTACCCACAATGCCATAATCAACCACAACAAAGTTCAGATTTTCTTAATAGTCTTTTTCCCCTTGCTATGGCAGCACTTTGACCGATATCTGTCTGGCTATTTTGTGCCGAATTAGACAACTCCACTGGATGACCGACTATGACTAAAATTGCTGATATTGCCTACGTTACCTATCAACATCCGGATTTAGACCTGTGCGAACGTTTTTTGAGGGATTTTGGACTGATTACCGCAGTTAAAACCGATACAGCCTTGTATATGCGAGCTAGAGGCAAAAAACAGTTTGTCTATGTCGTAGAATGGGGAAAAAAAGCTAAATTTGTCAGTTTTGCCCTAGAAGCGACATCAGAATCCGTCTTACATGAACTAGCCACTTTAGCCTCCGCTTCGACCGTGGAAACCCTGTTCACCCCCGGCGGTGGTCAGCGCATCAAAATTATTGACCCCAACGGTTTTAACCTAGAATTGGTCTATGGTATCGAGGAAGTGGAACCTTTGCCGATTCCTGAACCCTTGCAATGGAATCACGCTAGTCGGAAAACCCGTTTAGGTCGCACCCAAAGGCCGAAAAAAGAACCCGCACCTATTTTACGTTTAGGTCATCTAGCTATTGATGTCAAAGACTTTGAGGAAAGTTATCACTGGTATCAGCAGACTTTTGGCTTAAAAGCAACAGATTTAATTTATTACGGCCATCCCAGTTTACGAGTCGGGGGTTTTCTTCGTTGTCAACGGGGAGAGGAATGGGTTGATCATCACACCATCGCCATGTTGCAAGGTTCTCACCCCAAAGTCCATCATACTGCCTTCGAGGTGCAAGATTTTGACTCTATTAAAATCGGCCACGATTGGTTACGAGAAAAAGGATGGACTCCTGTGTGGGGTATTGGTCGCCATTTGTTGGGAAGTCAAGTGTTTGACTATTGGCAAGATCCTTTCGGTAGCCTCATTGAACATTTTACCGATGGGGACCTTTTTGAGCAAACCACCGAGCCAGAACTTCACGCGGGTGGGTTAGATATTCTCTATCAATGGGGACCGGCGATTCCCGAAAGTTTTTTAGGTTAAACCGTTGAAAACGTCTCATAAAAGGGTTTAGATGATGAATATTGCTGAAATATTTCAAAAAAGACGCTCTACTCGTAAATTTCGCACCGATGCCATTCCCGAAGAAATTTTAGCCGAAATTTTTCGTTTGGGATTCCAAGCTCCCTCTAGTTATAATTTGCAACCATGGCGATTTATAGTGGTTAGAGAACCAGAAAATAAGGCAAAATTGCGAGAATTCGGCTTTGAACAAGATAAATTAGTCGATGCACCCGTGGTTTTAATCTGTTGTGGCGATCGCCAAGTTAACCATCGTGGTTACATTAATCAAGTGATTGAGTTAGGAAAGCAAGAGGGGACGATTTCCGAAAAACGGGCCAAGTTCATGCACATGGCCATTCCGCCTTTTTTCCAATTTAAACCCTGTTATCAGTCTCCAGAAGCTTGGAGCAACCGACAAGTTATGATTGCGGTTACTTATCTCATGATAGCGGCGCAAAGCTTGGGGGTGGATAGTTGTCCCCTAGAAGGATTTGTGGCTAAACCCTTGCGCGAGTATTTCCAAATTCCCGATACGGTCGATGTCTGTTGTCTCTTAGCCTTGGGATACGCTGATGAACCCTTGAGCGAGTATGGGGGACGTTTTGGGACTCAGAAGCTCTGCTATGGCGAAATTTACGGAGAAACCTTTAATTTAAGCCCAAATCACCCCTAGAATTCTAGTCGCCCCCCGTCACCAGAAACTTTTCCCGGTGCGAGAGGATTAAATCTTTGTTTTCGATTCCATTGAATAATGGGGAGTAAAAAAATGACTCTTTGTTTAGATAATAAGCTTAATTTGTCAGAAATAAGCAGTTTAGTCGATATTATTCGTTATCGCGCCCAATACCAACCCCAAAAAACGGCTTATACCTTTTTAGTCGATGGCGAAACCGAAGAAAAACGCCTTACCTACGGGGAATTATTTCTGGAAGCGCAAGCGATTGCCAATAGTCTCCAATCCATCCTATTACCGGGGGAACGAGTTTTATTAGCATACCCTTCGGGATTAGAGTTTATTACTGGGTTTTTCGGCTGTTTATTAGCAGGAGTAGTGGCAATTCCAGTCAATTTGCCCAAGAAAAACCAAAAGATGGCTCGCTTAACTTCTATTATTAATAATTCGCAAGCAAGCTTACTTTTAAGCACACAATCGGAATTAGACCAATTAAAAAGGCAACTAGACAGAGATATTCCCTTTCTAGCTACGGATAGCTTAATCGGCAAAAGTTTAGCCGAAGACCACCCCACTCAGATAAAAGCAGAGACCTTAGCCTTTTTACAATACACCTCTGGTTCCACGGGGACTCCCAAAGGAGTGATGGTCAATCACGAGAATCTTTTGACCAACCTCCGAGATTTAGATTTAGGTTGGGAACACGATGAAAAGAGCGTTATGGTGACATGGTTGCCAACTTTTCATGATATGGGGCTGATTTATGGCATTTTACTGCCTTTTTATCGAGGATTTCCCTGTTATCTCATGTCCCCGGTTTCCTTTTTACAACGTCCTTTCGGTTGGTTAAATGCCATCAGCAAATACAGGGCCACCCACACTGCCGCCCCTAATTTTGCCTATAAACGTTGTCTTGACAAGATTAAAGAGGAGCAGCTGGCGGATTTAGACTTAAGCAGTTGGAAAGTGGCTTTAAATGGCGCAGAAACCGTCAGAATGGAAATTTTAAGCGAATTTGCTCGTAAATTTGCCCCCTGTGGTTTTGAGTTTGCCGCCTTTTGTCCGGGTTATGGTTTAGCCGAGGCCACCTTAAAAGTTGCTGCTGTCAGGAAAAATCAAGTTCCTCAAATCTGCTGGGTTGAAAAAGCCGCTTTAAACCGTCATCAAATCGTTTTTACGGAAAAAAGCCCAAATTCTCAATCCTTAGTCAGTTGTGGACAAACAGAAATCGACACAGAAATTGCCATTGTTAATCCTGAAACCCGTCAACGCTGTCCCTCCCAGCAGGTGGGAGAAATTTGGGTGAAAGGCAAAACCGTTGCCCAGGGCTATTGGCAACATCCCGAAGCTACAGAAAAAACTTTTCAAGCAGTTATCGCCGATACCGGACAGGGTTTTTATTTGCGTACAGGGGATTTAGGTTTTATTCATCAGGGTCAACTATACATCACCGGACGCTTGAAAGACCTGATGATTATTCGCGGCGGTAACTACTATCCCCAGGATATCGAACAGACCGTAGAACAATGCTATCCCGACTTTTGCCCCAGTGGAACTGCCGCCTTTACCGTAGAAATCGAGGCAGAAGAAAAGTTAGTCCTGGTTCAAGAGGTAGAAAGAACGGCAATTCGCCGTTTTAACCAGCAAAAAGCCCTAGAAGCAGTTCGTCGAGCGGTTTTTCAAGAACACGAATTGCAAGTTTATGATATCGCTTTTATCAAACCCGCATCTCTGTCCAAAACTTCTAGCGGCAAAATTCAACGCCACGCTTGCCGTCAACAGTATTTAAACCAGCAACTTCCACTAATTTCATCCCCTATGCCGACGCTAACCCCCCCCCTCAGCAGTCACCAAGCTGCCCCCACAACCGCTAGTCAAGAAAAAACCGAGCAAATCTTGACTTGGTTGCGAGATTACGCCAAAACTCGCATTAATTCCCATCTGATTGATGACCGTCGTTGTGTGCCGCCCTATATTGTCATGGATTTTGGCAATCAAGGACTGATGGGAATGCAGATTCCTGAAGAATACGGGGGAATAGCCCTTAATAATCGCAATTTTTTGCAGGTGATGGAACAATTAGCCGCCATTGATTTAACCCTGGCGACGATGGTGAGTCTCAATAACAGCTTAGGTATCCGTCCGCTGCTCAACTACGGGACTATTTCCCTCAAGCAAGAGTTATTACCTCTTTTAGCGACAGGAAGACAATTATCCTCCTTTGGCATGACGGAACCGGAAGCAGGAGCGAATATCGGGGCAATTAGTACCGTTGCAGTGCCGGATGGCCGAGATAAATGGCGAATTCGCGGCCTTAAGCGTTGGAATGGTTCTGCTTGGGCCGGAATGATTAATGTTTTTGTCCGTTTGCTTGATTCGGAAGAACCGGGGAATAACGGTTTGACAGGTTTTCTTGTCCGTCAAGGTACCCCCGGTCTGCGTTTGGGACCTGAATCCCTAACTATGGGATTACGGGGAATTATGCAAAATGCCATCTATTTTGAGGATGTTTTAGTCACTAAAGAGCAATTGCTGGGAGAATTGGGCAATGGCACTGAACCCGCCGACGATGCTTTACTTTATGCCCGTTTAGGTATTGGCATGATGGGAGTTGGCGGCATGAAACGCTGTTTACAATTAATGTTACGTTATGCCAGCCGTCGTTCGATCGCTACCGGTAAATTGCTAGAAAGTCCGATTACTTTAGCCCGTTTTGATCATTTAACTGGGGCTACGGTGGCCTTGTCCAGTCTCTTAAAGTGTATCACCACCGCCTTAGACCAAAAAGTGGCCGTTCCCAGGGAAATGGCCGTTATTGCCAAGATTACGGGGGCTGATTACCTCTGGGAAGCGGCCGATAGTCTCGTTCAGATGCTGGGGGGTAGAGGTTACATGGAAACTAATCTTGCCCCGCAAATTCTCCGGGATGCCAGAGTTTTACGAATTGGCGAAGGTCCTAACGAAAGTTTGAAAATCTTTTTGGGCAAAAGTATCACCCATACGGACAAATTAGGCGAATTTCTGACAAAAGTTCTGGAAGCGCCCGAGATTGCCCTGCAACTCCACAGCACCGCCCAATCTATTAATCAGCGTTGTCTCCAGTCTAATCTCTGGGGTGATCGTTCTGCCGCCTTAGCTTGGGCCTATTCTTTAATCGGAGAATTGGGTTGTTACGCCGCTTTAGTAGCAACAACGGCGAAAATGGCCCAAATTCACCCCGGGGAAAAGTACAGTCATGCCCTAGCTTGGAGTCAATTGCAGTTTGATTTATGTGTGCAGAAAGCTCTCCGGGGAACACCCGAAGAAAACTTTGCTTCTTCGGTGGCGACTATCCGCGATCGTATCCTCGATTATACTCAATCTATTGATGATATTGAACAACGTCTAGACGGTTCCGATTATCAACTCGACGAGTTATTGACGTTGGAACCAGAAGCTAAACAGACTCATCCTCAAGCTGAAACTTCTCTGGTCGAAATTGCTAGTCAACCGACGCAGAACCGAGTAAATATACCCTCTAGTCCGAAAAAGTCCCTTCTTAGCCAACAAACTCCCGAAAAGGTGGAAATGTGGTTAGGTAATTGGTTACACCAGAAATTAAAGGTCAATCCAGCCACTATCCAAACCAGCCAGTCTTTTGCTGATTTTGGCTTAGATTCAATTTTTGCCGTGGAATTAGCCCAAGATCTTGCCGATTGGTCGGGAATCCCCGTCGAAGCCACCATTGTTTGGAATTATCCCACTATTGATAGTTTGGCAGAATATTTAGCTAACCAGATTAATCAAAGCAATACTGGGGCTGAATCGGCAAATACTCGAGAAAAAAGCGAAATTTTAGCAGTTTTACCCCAAATATCCGAAGAAGAAATCTCTGCTTTCTTTAGTTAATCGCTGGTGGGGATAGGATAGCTAATTTCCCTTGTCCTATCCCCCACCTCGGAGTCACGAGGACAATTGTGACTATGCAACTAAATTTTCCCATCCCGACAGTATCAAGGTTTTTCCCGCTTATCCGTGACTTTTTCCCAAGCATAACCTGAGATGAAAGTGACGTGACATAACAAGACAAGAGTTGTTAGGAAGATGAATCAACAAAAACAAGCTTTTTTAGAACAATACAAACACCTCGATGCAATGGTCAAAGCGCAAACCGAACCCATCGCTATTGTGGGGATGGGCTGTCGTTTTCCCGCAGGAGTCAATGATTCCGCAAGTTATTGGCAGTTATTGGTTAATGGCATCGATGCAGTAACAGAAATTCCCCTAGAACGTTGGAATATTGCCGACTATTATCACCAAGATGCCGATGTTCCGGGAAAAATGTATAGTCGGGAAGGGGCATTTTTAGACAAAGTTGACGAATTTGACCCGGCTTTCTTCGGCATCTCACCTCGGGAAGCCGCCGCCATGGATCCGCAACAACGGTTACTTTTAGAAGTCTGTTGGGAATCCCTAGAAAATGCGGCTATTGCGCCCGAAAGTTTGATTAATAGTCAAACTGGCGTATTTATGGGCATTTTTCGCGATGATTATGCCCAATTATGTTTTCATCAAGGCGTAGTCAATCACATTGATGCTTACAACAGTTTAGGAACCAGTCGCGCTATTGCCGTCGGCAGAATCTCTTATCTATTTGGGTTTCACGGTCCGACTCTGCAAATTGATACGGCCTGTTCCTCCTCCCTCTTGGCAGTACATTTGGCCTGTCAAAGTCTGCGCAGCCAAGAATGCAATCTCGCTTTAGCGGGGGGGGTGAATCTGATGTTAACCCCGGCCACTGCGATTAGTAATTGTAAATTAAAAGCCGTTTCTCCCCAGGGTCGCAGTAAAACCTTTGATGCTTCGGCCGATGGTTATGGTCGGGGCGAAGGTTGCGGTGTCGTGGTCTTAAAACGTCTCAGTGATGCTCTCCGAGATGGCAATCTTATTTTCGCCCAAATTCGCGGTTCGGCTGTCAATCACGATGGAAAAAGTAATGGCTTAACCGCCCCCAATGGTCAGGCACAGGAAGCTTTACTCAGACAAGCCCTCGAAAGAGCGAAAATTCAACCTAAAGATCTGCAATACGTCGAAGTTCACGGTACAGGTACATCTTTAGGAGATCCCATCGAGGTTTTATCCTTAGGGAAAATTTATGGCCAGGGTCATAGCCAAGATAATCCCCTGATTTTGGGAACCGTGAAAACTAATATGGGGCATCTGGAAGGAGCTGCGGGAATTGCGGCGTTAATTAAGACAGTTTTACAGCTACAAAATCAGCAAATCGCCCCTAATCTTCATTTTAAGAACCCTAATCCCTATATTCCCTGGGAAAAACTGCCGGTCAAAATCCCCACCACTCTTACCCCTTGGTTGGTCAGAGAAGGAGTCCGACGGGCTGGAGTGAGCGCTTTTGGGATGAGTGGCACTAACGTCCATTTAATCGTTGAGGAAAGCAATTTTGAGCGGCTTGGTGACGAAAAACCTCATTTAGAGCGTCCTTGTCATTTAATTACCCTTTCTGCGAAAAGTGAGCCAGCCTTACGCGAATTAGCTCAACGCTACTACGATTTTTTAGGTCAAAATTCCCAGACGGTCATGGCAAATCTGGCCTATACCGCTAATACTGGGCGATCGCATTTTGAGCATCGTTTAGCTATTCCCTTTCTGGCTCAAAAACAGCTTGAGCAAGCTTTAAAAGACTTTATTAGGGATGAAAATCGCTTTTCAGGTCAAAAAAGTATTTTAACCTCGAAAAAAGCCCCTAAACTGGCTTTTATGTGTACAGGACAGGGTTCACAATATCCCGGAATGGCTAGGGAACTCTACGAAACGCAACCGACTTTTCGCCAAACTTTAGAGAAATGTGACGAAATTTTACGGAGCTATGGGGTGAAATCCTTACTGCAAGTGTTATATGGGGACGAAAAAACCAGTCAGTTGATTAATCAGACTTTTTACAGTCAAATTACCCTATTTTCTCTGGAATATGCCCTCGCTCAACTCTGGTTATCTTGGGGAGTGAAACCCGATGCTCTCATCGGTCATAGTTTAGGGGAATATGTGGCCGCTTGTTTAGCGGGAGTCTTTAGCTTAGAAGACGGTTTGAAGTTAATTGCCCATCGGGGACGCTTAATGCAGACATTACCGAAAAACGGCATAATGGCGGCAATTTTTACCGATTCCGACACCGTGACCAATCATCTCAGGAAGATTAGGGGCATCTGTACCATTGCTGCGGTCAATAGTCGAGAAAATACGGTCATTTCTGGCGAAACTGAGGCTATTAACCATTTAATCGCTAACTTCAATCAGAGAGGCATTGAAAGTCAGACTTTAGCGGTTTCCCATGCTTTCCATTCTCCCTTAATGACGGGTATGGTGGGGGAATTTGCCAAGATTGCCGAAACTATCACCTATAATTCCCCGCGTCTCCCCCTTATCTCTAACCTGACTGGGGATGTTATCGATGCAGAGATAGCAACTTCCCAATATTGGGTTAATCATCTACTGTCTCCCGTAGAGTTTGCCCGGGGTATAGAAAGATTAGGAGAGTTAAATACGGAAATATTCCTAGAAATTGGTGCCAAAACCACCTTAATTAACCTAGGTCAGCAAAATCTCCCCGACCAAGGTCTCTGGTTAGCTAGTTTGTCCCCAAAACAGTCGAATTGGGAAACCCTGCTCCAAAGTTTAGCGACCCTTTATGTAAAAGGGGTCAAAATTGACTGGAATGGATTCGACCTGGATTATTTACGCGAAAAAATCCCCTTACCGACCTATCCCTTCCAAAGAAAACGCTATTGGTTAGATTACATTGATTCTCAGCTAAAAACCCCGACAGTAGCGGCAGCTTTCCACCCTCTCCTACAGCAACCGCTGCATCTATTGGGGTCAAAAGATGTCCACTATCAATCCTCTCTTTCTCCCTGCTCTCCGAGCTATCTGCAAGAACATCAAGTTTTTGGCCAGGTAGTTTTCCCAGCCGCGGCCTATCTAGAGATGATTATAGTGGCAGCTGGTCAACAATATCCCAATCAGCAGTTTACTATTGGTCAATTGAGTCTGAATCGACCCTTAATTTTCTCAGACAACCAGAGTAAAAAGGTACAGTTAAGCTTACTAGCGGGGGGACAATTTCAGATTCTCAGTCTTGGGGAAGGGGAAGTTTCCCTACTGCATCTATCCGGTAATTTAACCAATGAAAACCAGGACTTACCCAGCTGCAATTGGACAGATATCCGGAACCGTTGTCACCAAAAAATCGAAATTGCACAGCATTATCAGGACTGTTTAAGTAAAGGAGTGAACTACGGGGAAAGTTTTCGAGTTATCCAGGAACTTTACCGCAATCAGTCCGAAATTGTCGCAAAAATTCAACTTTCTTCCCATCTACTCTCGCAAGCGGTGGATTACCAGCTACATCCTGTCTTACTTGATGGTTGCTTTCACGCTATGTCGGCACTATTTCCCGCAGGGAATAGCACCTATCTTCCCACTAATATTGACCGATTGACCTTTTCGGGAGTTAAGGACACCTCTATATACTGTCATGGTCGCTTCAGCCATAGCAATTTGCAAAACGGCATCTTAATCGCTGATTTGACTATTTTCAGCGAATCGGGTCAATTAATTAGCCAAATTGACGGATTAACCTTTCAACAGGCCCGGCCAGAAACCCTCTTTTCCCAGACCAACGACCTCAAGGATAGTTTATACGAAATTACTTGGCAAGCCACGGACTTGACGGGAATGGATTGGACAGAAACAGGAGATTGGTTAATTTTTGCCGACAAAAAGGGAGTAGGGCAACAATTAGCCGAAAAATTGCTGCAACAAGGGCATAGATGCCAACTTATCACCGAAAAGAATCGCCAGACTTGGCAATATCTCCTCAAAAAACCCTATCAAGGTCTAATTTATCTCTGGGGAATCGATGACGACCAAGCTTTAGAAAATAATCAAAACCTAGCCGTCACTCAGGAGCGAATTTGTGGAACTTTGCTGGAAATAGTGCAAGAACTAGGCAAAATAGAGGTTAATTACTCTCCTCGCCTCTATATTGTCACCCAATCGGCTCAATACATTCCTTCTCAACCCACAGTGATTGCCCTTGCCCAAAGTTCCCTCTGGGGATTAGGACGGACTATTGCCCTAGAACACCCAGAATTGCGCTGTCTGTGTCTGGATGGAGATAAATTTCAGGATAGCCACACCTTAGCCCTAGAGGTGTTCCAATCTTTACAAAGTTCGGAGGAGGAAAATCAAATCGTTTGGCGGCAAGGCCAGAGCTATGTGGCTCGTTTAGGGCGATTTATCCCGAAATCGTCGCTAAAAAACCGAGAAATTGCCGAAAATGCCACCTATCTTATTACTGGTGGTCTAGGGGCCTTAGGGCAGCAAGTGGCTAATTGGTTAAGGAAAAAAGGAGCAAAATCCCTCGTCTTACTGAGTCGCCGGGGAATAACTCCAGAAACCCAACCAATTATAGACCAATGGCGACAAGAGGGAACCAATGTAGAAGTTTTTGCCGCCGACGTTAGCGACTTTGGCCAAATGCGTCGGGCTTTTGAGATAATCGAGCAGCAGTTACCCCCCTTAAAAGGCATTATTCACACCGCCGGGGTGTTAGAGGATGCCAGCTTATCCAAACAGACTTGGGAGAAATTTGAGCGCGTCTTTTCCCCCAAAATACTCGGCGCTTGGAATTTGCATCTCCTCAGTCAAGAAGTGGATTTAGACTGGTTTATTAGTTTTTCCTCGATGGCCTCGGTGTTAGGGTCTTCTGGACAGAGTAATTATGCTAGTGCTAATGCCTTTTTAGATAGTCTAGCCCATTATCGTCAAGCGCAAGGACTGCCGGCCCTGACTATTAATTGGGGTCCCTGGGCAGAGGGTGGTATGGCCGAAAATTTAGGCGAAAAAGCGAAAAAAAGGCTAATTAAACAGGGTTTTACCCCTCTTGATCCCCAAAAATGTTTACATCTCCTCGAAACATTGCTGACGACTTCTCGGATACAGGTAACTGTCGCTTCTCTCAATTGGAATAGCTTTTTTAACAGTTTCGAGAATCAAAAAATTCCGCCTTTATTACGAGATTTCCAAAGTTTTTCAGCCCCAAAATTAACCCCAGACAATAATTTTATTGATGTCTTAAGGACAATACCAATTGAGGAGCGTTTTGCGGCTTTGACTGCTCATGTTCAAGGGATTGTAGCGGAAATTCTCGCTATTCCGGCTAGAGAATTTACCCAAGTTGACCAAGGTTTTTTTGAGTTGGGAATGGATTCTTTAATGACGGTGGAATTACGAAATCGTTTAGCCAAGGATTTAGGTAAATCTCTGGCGGCAACTATCACTTTTAAATATCCAACAGTGACCAGTTTGGTCGATTATCTAGTAGCTGAAGTTATTGACCTTGACTTTAGTTTAAAACCCTTAGCAATAGGAGCAAATCAAGATAGCAATCTTGATCCCCTCAACGAAGAAGATTTATCCCTAGAAGAATTGTCCGATTTACTGCTACAGGAATTAAATTCCTTAAGTTAGAAAAGTAGACCTCAAACCCTATCTAAATAACCTGTTTACCATGACACAAACACCTGCCAAAACTGATCAAATGAGCTTAATAAAAGATGCCTTAAATCAAATTAAGGTCTTAAAAACTAAGCTACATATCCTAGAAAAAGCTAAGAATGAACCAATTGCAATTATTGGTATGTCCTGTCGCTTTCCCCAGGGAGCTAATTCACCGGAAACTTTTTGGGAATTATTGCAATCAGGAACCGATGCCATCAGCGAAATTCCGCCGCAACGCTGGAATATTGACAATTATTACGATCCTAAGCCCGATGCAAGGGGAAAAGTCTATACCCGTCACGGTGGCTTCTTAAATCAACCGATAGATCAATTTGACGCTGATTTTTTTGGTCTTTCTCCCCGGGAGGTAGCACAAATGGATCCGCAACAGCGATTACTGCTGGAACTAGCCTGGGAAGCTCTGGAAAATGCGGGAATATCACCCTTAAATCGGCGAGGAAGTCAAACGGGGGTATTTATAGGCATGATGACTCAAGATTACTCCCATTTTAGCCATCATCCCGATCTGATTGATGCCTATACGGGAACGGGAAATGCTAAAAGTGTAGCTTCGGGACGTTTATCCTATCTTTTTGGATTTCATGGCCCAACTTTAACGGTTGATACTGCTTGTGCCTCCTCTTTAGTCGCTGTTCATTTAGCTTGCCAAAGTTTACGCAATAACGAGTGTGAAGTTGCCCTAGCTGGGGGGGTCAACCTAATGTTAACCCCCTTCGTTACTATCATGGAATCCCGCGCCCAGATGTTGTCTCCTGACGGTCGTTGTAAAACCTTTGATAGAACAGCGAATGGCTATGTGCGGGGAGAAGGCGGCGGTATTATAGTTTTAAAGTCTTTATCTGCGGCTATTCGGGATAATAACTTGATTTTAGGACTAATTAAAGGTTCGGCCGTTAACCATGGTGGTACGAGTAGCGGTTTAACAGTTCCCAATCAACTTAGTCAAGAACAATTGATTCGTCAAGCTTTAAAAAATGCTCAGGTAAAGCCAGAGGACATTAGCTATATTGAAGCCCATGGAACTGGCACTTCTTTAGGCGATCCCATTGAATTAGGTGCATTATCGACAGTTTTTGCTAAAAATCCCCAACCGGTTTGGGTTGGTTCCGTCAAAACCAATATCGGCCATCTAGAAGCGGCCGCTGGTATTGCCGGACTGATGAAAGTGATTTTATGCTTGCAACATCGACAAATTGCCCCCCATCTCCACTTCCAGCAACCGACACCCCATCTAGACTGGGAAAATCAACCGCTGAAAGTTCCGACTAAAAACCGTGAATGGGTTAGTGAAAATTCTTCTCGTTTAGCTGGAGTTAGTTCTTTTGGCTTAAATGGCACTAATGCCCATATTATTCTCGAAGAATACCCTTACGAACCTCAAACGACTGCGGCACCTGATTCATCGCCCTATCTGTTCACCCTCTCAGCCAAGACTGAATCGGCTTTAATCAAACTAGCCCAAAAATACGCAAATTACCTAGAAAATGCAAAAAATATTGCTTTAAGCTCCATTTGTGCTACTAGCAATCGCAGTCGCTCCCAATTACCCCATCGTTTCACCTGTATTGTCTCTAGTCACTGCCAACTTCAAGAAAAATTAGCCGCTTTCGTTCAAGGTGAACCCAGTTCTTTTCGCCAAAAAAGTGAATTTAATGGCAAAAATCGGGCAAAAATTGCCTTTCTCTTTCCGGGACAGGGTTCTCAATACCCCGGTATGGGAAGGGAACTATACCAATGTTATCCTCTATTTCGTCAAACACTCGATCGCTGTGCTGAGATTCTCCGTCAATATGGGGACTATTGCCTAAAGGAGATTATTGACCAAGAAAATCATCTCAATCAAACTTTTTACAGCCAACCTGCCCTATTTGCTCTCGAATACGCCCTTTTTAAACTCTGGGAATCCTGGGGAATTAGCCCCCATGGGGTTATGGGTCATAGTTTAGGGGAATATGTGGCCGCCTGTGTTGCTGGAGTCTTTAGTTTAGAAGATGCCTTAAAATTAGTCTTCTATCGGGCTAAATTGATGGATTCTGTGGGAAAAAGTGGTTCAATGGTCGTTATCTCGGCTAGTGAAGCTGAAATTAGTCCCTTAATTGCCCCCTATCAATCTCAGGTCGCTATTGCCGCTATTAATGGTCAGGATAATATTGTCCTGTCCGGTGCTGCAGAGACCATAGAAACCCTGGTAAAACAGCTTCAGGTCAAAAATCTGAAAATTACCCGGTTAAATGTCTCTCAAGCCTTTCATTCCCCTCTGATGGAGGAGATTTTAGACGAGTTCCGACAAATTGCTGAAACTATCACCTATCATCCCCCCCAACGAGCCTTAATTTCTAACCTTAATGGCAACTTAGTCAATTTTGAGGTCACTACTCCCGATTATTGGTGTCGTCATCTCCGGTGTTCTGTTCGCTTTGCCGATGGGATAAAAACCTTACTGGACAACGGTTATGAGCTATTTGTCGAATGCGGCTCCCATCCCGTTTTATCGGGCATGGGCAGCCTACTGGATAAAAATTATTCTTGTCTTTGGTTGCCCAGTTTGCGTCGTCAAACCTCTGACCGACAACAGATCCTCGAGAGTGTCAGTCAGCTTTATCTGCGGGGATTCGCCCTGAATTGGCAAGAGATAACGGCCAATCAAGACAGTAAACCCTGTATCTTACCGACCTACACCTTTGAAAGAAGTAGTTATTGGCTAAAAACAGGCGACTTGACCCCAGAAGAAGCGCAATTATTGCCTGAATTGTCGAAATATCTCCTAGAAACACCGCCGCAACCGCCAGAAGTTGTCAAAACCACCACCGCATCATCTTCTGGTCATCTAATTACCCTTGACTCTTTGTTGGCCACACCCGCAGAGAAACAGCTTAAACAACTAGAAACCTACATTATCGGTGTTTTAGAACAGATTACTGGTTTATCCGTGGTCAAGCTACATACCAAGCAACCGCTCTCTAGTTTAGGCTTAGATTCTCTCATGTCCAGTCAATTACGACGTCAACTAGAGGAGGATTTAAAAATTATTGTTCCCGTGGAATACCTAGCGGGATTGAGTATTGAGCAGTTTTTACCGCAAATATTCAACTTAATCACCCAAAACTCCCAACCTGCAACTAGCCACAAAACTCCTCTCCCCTCAAAACAGAAAAAACCAATCAAGACGACTAAAGCCGAAAATATCTCTAATGATCCGAAACTTTGGCTAATTCGCAAACAAGCTAATCCTAACGCCAGCATTCGTCTATTTTGTTTTCCCTACGCCGGTGGGGGTGCCTCCCTATTCCAAAATTGGCTGAATTACTGCCCCAAGCAAGTGGAATTGTGGGCGATTCAACTACCCGGACGCGAAACGCGTCTTCAGGAAACTGCGATTACATCGCTAAAATCCCTGATTAATCGTCTCATTCCGATTCTGACTCCCTATTTAGACCAACCTTATGCTTTTTTTGGTCATAGCATGGGTTCTTTAATCAGTTTTGAATTAACCAGAGAATTAGCTAAAACTCGGCAAAATCTACCCCAACATTTATTTATGTCTGGATTTCGAGCGCCTCAAATTGTCAATCCCGATTTACCCATTCATCGTCTGGGAGATGAGCAATTTTTAGCAGCTTTAGGTCATTTTCAAGGAACCCCAGAAACTCTCCTCAAACATCCCGATTTAATGGCGGCTTTTTTGCCAATTTTACGAGCAGATTTCAAACTCCTAGAGACCTATTCTTATCAACAAGGTCAACCCTTAAATTGTCCTATTACCGTTTTTGGAGGCCACAACGATGCCAAGGTTTCTGCCGATCAATTACAACAATGGCAACTGCAAACCAATCAAGATTTTGTCCTGCATACCTTACCGGGAGGACATTTCTTTATCAATCAACATACGGAGAAAATTATGAAAATAATTTGCCAAAGTTTACGAGAGTTTCCTGAACAAATGACTGCCTAATCAACCAACTATTCAAGGGAGAAAAATCATGACTTTAGATTACAAAGAGCAATACTGTATTATTGGGGCTGGTGCCGCAGGATTAGCGGCGGCTAGAGCCTTAAGCAAAGCCAAAATTCCCTTTAATGTTATCGAATCTGCCCAGGATGTTGGGGGTATTTGGATTTATGATCGTCCCGATAGTCCAATGTATAAAAATACACATCTGATTGGTCATAAAACCACACAACCTTTTTCCGATTTTCCCATGCCAAAAGATTACCCAGATTATCCCAATCATCGGTTAGTCTATGAATATCTTCGCAATTATGCCGCTCATTTCAATCTCTATGATTTCATGGAATTTAATCTCAGCGTGGAGAAAGTAAAAAAGGTGGGTAACTTTTGGGATGTCACCCTTAGCAACCAAGAAACCAGACGATACCGAGGGGTTTTAATCGCTAGTGGTTATCATAGTAAACCGAATATTCCTCAATTTTCTGGGCATTTTGACGGGGAAATTATCCATTCAAAAGATTATGATAATCCCGCTCAACTAAATGCTAAAAAAGTCCTAGTAGTTGGAGCGGGACAATCAGCCATGGATTTAGTCGTCGAAGCCGCTATCAATGGCAGTAAAACTTTCCATAGTACCCGTCGTGGCTTTCTCTGTATGCCGAAATTTTTGTTCGGTTTGCCCCCAGAATGGGTGATGATTAACACGCCAATCATGAATCTAATTCCAGCGCAAGAACATATGAAAATGATGGCTTTATTATCACCAATAGCTCTATTCTTACAAGGAGTTAATCTCAAAAAACTCAATATTCCTACAGATTGTAAAAGTAACGGTCTAATTATTCCCAACAGTGACCAACAAATCTATCGTTATTATGTGCATGGAGATGTCACCCATAAGCCTAATATCCAAGAATTAGACGGAAAGAATGTTATTTTTGCCGATGGCAGTACAGAAGAAATTGATCTGATTATCTACGCCACTGGTTACAAAATTGAATTTTCTTTTATTGACAAATCTGATTTAAATTGGCAAGAAGGAACCACCCAGCCTAACCTCTATATGAATGTTTTTCACCCAGAGGAAAATAACCTGTTTGTCATCGGAATGGTTCATCCCACTGGCACCCACTGGCGAGTATTTGAAGAACAAAGTAATTTAGTGGCCGCTTATCTACAAGCTCAGGATAAAAAATCCCGGTTTGTCTATAAATTTGAAAAGCTAAAACGTCAAATTAGTGCCAATTTAAGCGCCGAAAATAAACACCATAGCGGTACTCACTCCTTAGTGATTGACAAATTGGGTTATATACGCCAAGCCCAAGGATTAGCTCGCCGATTACTGGCTTAAATCTCCCACCATAATTAACCCCCTGAAATCCCTCTATCTTAACTCCAATGCCCTACATTATTGAGACAGCTACTGGTTTTCCAGAACATTACTATCCCCAAGAAGTTCTAGAAGTCAATATCAGAAATCATTGTGCTAATCTTCTTCAAGATTATTGCCGAGAAAATCAACTCGACTTCCAGGAACAAACCTTTTTTGATTTAGAACAAATTCATCGTTTTTTCAGTAATGTCAAAATTCAAGGGCGATACTTCACTATTCCCCTAGATGAATTCGATGCCGATAATCCTCCCGGAATCGCCCAACCCTTTCGTCAAATGGTCGATCTAACTATGGATTTAGTAACATCGACAGTAACTAATTTGCTCAAAAAAGCCGCTCTTTCTCCCAAAGAAATCTCCCTAGTTACTTCCGTTACTGTTCTTCCTTCCGTTCCTTCCCTAGAAAGTTTACTCCTCAATCGTCTAGATTTTTCCCTCGATATCAAGCGGCAAGCGTTATCGGGTGTCGGCTGTTTGGGAGGCGCCCAAGGATTAGCCAGAGTAAACGATTATCTGCAAGGACATCCCACCGAAACAGCGATTTTGTTTACCACCGATCCCTCCTCTGGCCTTTGGCAAGGGTCAATTCATAGCGATTTAACGGAATTATTGGGACAATTACCCGAAGATCCGTCTCAATATAGCAATATCATTATGACCCTTGTGGTAGCGGCTTTATTTGGCGATGGAGTCGGCACGGTTCTCTTAGCGGGAGATGAACATCCCTTAGTCAAGCAAGGTAAAGCAAAACTGAAGATTATCGGCACTCAATCGCTGTTAATGCCCCACACAGAGCATTTAATGGCATTACCTTTAACAGACTACGGTTTTCGCCAAATTCTTCGCCCAGAAGTCTCTGATTACGTCAAGGGTGGGGTGAGAAAAGCGGTGACATCTTTACTGGAAAAAACAGGAGTTTCCCTCGAGGAAATTGTCTGTTGGATGGTGCATCCGGGGGGTCCAAAGATTCTCGATGCAATAGTTGAAGAATTTCAGTTAGAACCGGATGTTTTACAGGTTAGTTGGGATATTTTGGCAGAAATTGGCAATATTGCCTCTGCTACTATCCTCTGCATTCTCGATGAAACCCTCTCCCGTCCCCATCCTCCCACGGGTTCCTACGGATTAATAATTTCCATGGGGCCTGGATTTGCTCAAGAAGCCATTTTAGTTCAATTCTAAGGATATTTAAGGATGTTAAGCCAAATAGTTTTCATTGCCCTGATTAGTTACATTATTGTCCAACGAGTGCGCGTTACTCGTCTGAGTAAACAGAATATGGCCAAAGTCTTAGCGGAAGGTGGCAAACTGCATAGTTCTAATTATGTGGGATTCGTCAAGATTTTCCAATCTAGCTGGATGCTTTGCATGATCGGGGAAGTTTATCTGCTCGATCGACCTTTTATTCCAGCATTGGCTTTATTTTCGCTAATTACTACTTTTTTAGCTCAAAAGCTCCGCTATGCCTCCATTGAAGCCTTGGGCGATCGCTGGATTCATCAGGTG
Organism: Microcystis sp. M49636_WE2; assembly: GCF_030065375.1. Taxonomy (NCBI): domain Bacteria; kingdom Bacillati; phylum Cyanobacteriota; class Cyanophyceae; order Chroococcales; family Microcystaceae; genus Microcystis; species Microcystis sp. M49636_WE2. The sequence goes on from NZ_JASJFG010000052.1 coordinate 27,403, forward strand.
GTCACGGTTCCTCAGACACCCGTGATCGACAATGGCATTTATCAATATATCCGTCATCCTAACTGGTGGGCCATGATCACGGAATTAGCGGTGGTTCCCTTGTTTCATACCGCTTATCTGACATCTATAGTCTTTAGTCTCCTGAATGCTTGGTTATTAATCCAACGCATTCCAGCTGAAGAAGAAGCTTTGAGTCAAGACACCAATTATCAAGCAGTTTTTGCCAATACTCCCCGTTTTATTCCTAGTTTTAGCGCAATTTTCTCTCGCAAACAGCAACCGCTTAAAAGTTAATTGCCACGGATAGCAGGGCCGGTTCCCTACGGCCCTTTAATTACCCCTCATACCTGAATTTCAAGGAGAAAAAAAATACTATGGACTCTCTAATTGTTTCCGAAAATATTATTAGCGACAATTTAACTAACGCTCTACAAGAATGGGAAAATTTATTAGGCTCCGAATATGTCAGCACCGATAACAAAAAACGCCTAGAAGCCGAGACCGCTACCTACGAAACCGATGCTAAAATCCCGGCAATTATTCGCCCAGGTAATCGTCAAGAAGTCCAAGAATCTCTAAAAATTGCTAATCGCTATCAAACCCCTGTCTATCCTATTAGTACGGGTAAAAATTGGGGTTATGGTTCGCGAGTTCCTAGCCGCACCGGTTCGGTTTTAATGGATTTGAGTCGATTAAATCAGATTTTGGATTATAATGAAACCCTAGCTTATGTAACTATTGAAGCGGGTGTTACTCAGCGACAACTCTACGATTTTTTGCAGAAAAATGGCAATAAATTATTAATGAGTGTCACCGGTTCGACTCCTGATTCTAGTATTATTGGCAATATTCTCGAACGAGGTGAAGCCAAAGGACCTTTGGGAGATCGCTTTAATCATGTCTGTGGAATGGAAGTAGTTTTGCCCACCGGTGAATGTGTTCATACGGGATTTAATCGCTTTGAAAACTCCCAAATAGGGGCGGTCAATCGTTGGGGAGTCGGTCCTTATTTTGATGGAATTTTTACCCAATCTAACCTGGGAATCGTCACCAAAATGACTTTTTGGTTAACCCCCTATCCTGAATATTTTCAGGCTTTTTTCTATAGCATCGATCAGGAAAATAAATTAGAGTTATTGATCGACAAACTACGTCAACTGAAAATGGCAGGGGTAATTAAAACCACCTTCCACATTAATAATAACTACCGAATGTTGTCTATTCAACAACAATATCCCTGGCAGGAATGCCAAGAAAAAACTCCTTTACCCCCCGATTTATTAGAACAATTAAGTCATCAATGGGGTGGCGGTGTTTGGATAGGAGAAGGTGCTTTATATTCGGCTTCACCAGAACAGGGAAAAGTCGAAAGAAACCTAATTGAAAAAGCCTTGAAAGGAATTGTCAATAAACTTATGTTTTTTGATGAAAATAAGTTCAAAATGGCCAGCAAAATGAGTCCCATTTTTAAAGTATTTACTGGTGTGGAAATTAAGGACAAGGTGGATTTAATTTATCACAAAAATCCCCAACGAGGAATGATTACCGAAAAAGTGCTGAAGATGGCCTATTGGCGCAAAAAAACGCCCCCCACCGATAGGTTGAATTTAGACCTGGATGCCTGTGGCATGATTTGGTGTGTTCCCGCTGTTCCTTTTCTGGGAAATCATCTCAGAAATGCTCTCAATATTATCAGCAGCATCGCTCAAAAATATGGTTATGAACCCAATATCGGCATTAACTGTGTTACCGAGCGCAATATTAACATCAATGCTGCCATTTTTTATGATCGATTGCTAGAAGGCGAAGACCAAAAAGCCTTAAATTGTCACGATGAAATGTTGGCAGAATTGATCAATCAAGGTTATTATCCCTACCGTCTTAGTACCCACTCTATGAATAGTTTACCCGCAGCCCAAGACGATTATAGTTGCTTAATCCAGAAAATTAAAGACAGCTTGGATCCCAATCACATTCTCTCACCCGGTCGCTACGAATTTCTTTAAATAAGCCTAACAATCTACTGCTAACTGCCCATCTCTCCCCCAATTCTAATGACTTCTAGCACTTCCAGCAAATGGCAACATCTCCGAATAGATTATCTTCCTTATATCACTGGTTGGTTTGGTAACTTTATCGTTAACAATGCCCTTCTAACCATGCTAATTTATCGCTACGACCCCGGCATTCCCAATGACTATAACTTATCCATTTTATTGCCCTCTGCTTTAGTGGGGATAGCGATAATGATTAGCCGTATTGCTGGGGCTTTTGTGCAGCCAGTAGTCGGTTATTTTTCCGATCGCTTTTGGAGTCCTTGGGGCAAAAGAAGACCATTTATACTGGCCAGTTTAGTCCCTTTAATTGGTGGTTTTATCCTGTTGTTTAATCCCCCTAATAACTTAAATCAAACCACTTACTTCATTTATTTAGTCACCATGCTTTGGGTGTTTTATGTGGGTATGGCATCCTATCATGTTCCCTATTTAGCCTGGTTGCCCACTCTCGCTAAAAGCCCAGAAGGAAGAGTTAAATTATCAACTCAAATCGGAATTTTTGGTTTAGTTGGTGCCACCATTGGTGGGATTATTGCCCCTTGGTTAACTGATAGCTATGGCTTTCAGGGAATGGGTATTGCTATTAGTCTTATTGGGCTAATTACTCTAGCTATGCCCTTGCTAGAAAAAGAAGAATATAGTCCTTCTAAGGGGAAATATCCTAACTTTAAAACCACCTTAACGGCGGCTTTTACCAATCGGACTTTTTGTATCTATATGATCACCATGATTTTGGCGTGGATGGTGATTAGTATTATCTCGGTGATTCCGACTTTTTTAGTAATTGCTCTCCTCAAACGAGAGGTAAGTTTTGCCGCCGTGATTAATACTATTATCGTCGGTAGTGCCTTGGCTGGATTTACCCTGGTTTTACCCTTAGCGCGAAAATATGGCAAAAAACTGGTTTTTCAAGGTTCTTTAATCTGGGTTGGTCTGGGTATGATTGCCATGGCCTGTGGTCGTTTTTGGTGGCAAGATTCTTTGATTCCCTGGTTAATCCTTTCGATCATCGCTAATTTAGCTCTAGCCAGCTTTTTTAGTCTGCCGAATGCCATGTTATCGGACATTATCGATCAAGATGCGGAGCAACAGGGAATGGGACGAGAAGCAATATTTTTTGGAACTAGGGGGCTACTAATTCAATTTAGCCAAGGTGCGGGGTCTTTTCTAACAGGATTAATCCTTTCTTTCGGGAAAACTCCTGATAACCCCTGGGGGGTACAAATTGCCTTTTTGTGCGCCGGTATATTATCCCTAGCAGCGGCTTTTGTCCTACGGCCTTATGCGATCAAAAAATAGTTCTTTCCTCGCTAATCTGTTATTACTCTTGACAAAACCCTACTCATTTGGAACTAGATTATGACTTCCCCCAATCCCATCACCAAACAGCAAGAAACTGCTATCAAAAAACTGCGATTGCCCTGGCGATTAATTATTACTGGTATCCTAGCGGCCACCTCGGTTTTTGCCTATCCTACCCTGCGGAATGTCCTCTTAGAAGACACCTCTGAATCCACCACCTCAGAAGAAACCGCTTCGTTAGCAATCGATAAGAGCAAGACGGCAGCCTTACCTGTGCGAACCTTAACTTTAAGTCCTGTCACCCATCACCAAGAACCGCGCCGTTATACGGGTAATATTGTGGCTAAACGGACAAGTGAACTAGGATTTGAGCGTTCGGGACAATTAATTAGTTTATTGGTTCAAGAGGGTCAAGAGGTACGCCGAGGTACTTTAATTGCTACTCTAGATACACGCAATTTAGAAGCACAAAAACAAGAACTCATCGCCCAGCGATCGCAAGCCACGGCTAAACTGCAAGAATTACAAGCTGGTTCCAGGAAAGAAAGTATCGCTGCAGCCCAAGCAAAAGTCCGAGATCTCAGGGAACAATTAGCTTTAGCCCAATCTAAATACCAAAGACGGCTAGGATTGTATCAAGAAGGGGCAATTACTAGAGAACAACTCGAAGAAGTGCAAACAGATGTTAATGCACAACAAGCGAGAATTGATGAAGCCCAAAGTCAATTAGATGAACTCAAAGCTGGTACTCGTCCCGAATTGATTTCTCTGCAAAAAGCCGTTATTGACCAATTTGATGCCCAACTGAAGAATATTAAATTAGAGATTGAGAAAAGCCAACTTCAAGCCCCCTACGATGGCACTATTGCCCTCCTTCACGTCAATATTGGCACTGTTGTTTCTGCAAGTAATCCGATCGTTCGTTTAGTGGAAAGTAATAAACTGGAAGCGCGTATAGGGGTTCCCATTGACCAGTCCGAAAACTTACCAATTGGCAGTAAACATCGTTTAAAAATTGGTAACAAAATATTAACAGGACAAGTCACTTCAACCTTGCCCCAAATTGATCCAACTACCCGTACCGCCACGGTTATTTTAAGTTTAAATCAGACTCAGGGCCTGATTCCGGGGCAAGTGGTCAGCCTAGAATTATCTCAATCAGTTCCACAATCGGGCTATTGGTTGCCCACAGAAGCTTTAGTACAAGGCACGAGAGGATTATGGTCTTCCTATGTTCTAGGAGAAGCTAATCCCGATAATCCTCGACAATTTACCGTCAAACGCCAAGATTTAGAAGTTCTAGCGATTCAAGGCGATCGCTTGTTGGTGCGCGGGACGCTCACCTCCGGTGATCGAGTGATCGTCGAAGGGGTTCACCGCATCGTACCCGGGCAAATGGTGGAAATTTGGTAGTCAGCGGTCATTAATCAGCTTTATTATCCCTAATAATCTCCAATGAATAACTTATTTGAACGTAAACCTAGATTACTAATTCTTACCTTAATTCTGATTATTGTCTGGGGATTGTCTTCCTTTCAAATTTTGCCGCGCATGGAAGATCCCGAAACAATTAATCGAGGTGCCACCATTACCACCAATTTACCCGGTGCCAGTCCTTATCGGGTCGAATCCCTAGTGACCGAAAAAATTGAACAATCTCTCTCTAGCATCAAAGAAATTAGCCTGATTGAGTCCTCCTCAGAATTAGGGCGTTCCACGGTCAATATTGAACTTAAAGATGAAGTGACTGATGTGGATCCCGTCTGGTCACGCATTCGCGATCGGATTACCGATGTCATCCCGCAACTACCCCCAGAAGCCCAAAGACCCTTATACGAAGAAGGATATAGTAAAGCCTTTAGTTTATTGACTGCCATCCTTTGGGATCTAGATACCGCTCCTAATTACGCTATTTTACGCCGACTTGGCCAAGAACTGTTCGATGAATTAGAAGCCCTTTGGGGAACCGAAAGGGTCGAGTTAGTCGGGGTTCCGGCCGAGGAAATTTTAGTCGAAATCGATCCGGTGAAATTATCCTCCCTGGGCCTAACCGCCGTCGAAGTTGCCCAACAAATTCAAACCAGTGATGCCAAGGTTGCCGCCGGACAACTTCGCAGTAATCGCAATAATTTATTATTGGAAGTCGATACCAGTTTAGAATCACTCTCTCGGATTCGAGCCATTCCGATTCGTTACAGTAATGAGGGACAATTTACCCGTTTAGGAGATATCGCTCTAGTTACCAAGGGAATTCAAGAACCACCACCAGAACTAACCATTATTAACGGTAAACCGGCTATTGTGGTGGCCGCTATGATGGAATCGGGGCAACGCATAGACGAATGGACAGCGGCAGCCCAGGCCAAGTTAGACCTGTTTCGCCCTTCTCTCCCCCAAGGTGTGAGCCTCAAGATAATTTTTGCCCAAAATCGTTATGTGGCTAACCGACTCGATGGATTATTCAGCAACATGATCCTAGGGTTACTCTGTGTCATGGGGACAGCTTTTGTGATGATGGGATGGCAGTCCGCCTTGGTAGTAAGTGTATCCCTGCCTTTATCGATCCTGATGGTCTTTGCCGGTATGAATCTCTGGCAAATTCCCCTACATCAAATGTCGGTGACAGGAATTGTTATTGCTTTGGGACTTTTGATCGATAACGCTATTGTGATTGTCGATGAACTGCAAAAAGGACTACGGACCGGAATAGCTCACGAACATATTGTTGCTGAAACCGTTAAACAGTTAGGGATTCCCCTCTTAGCTTCTACCCTAACCACGATTTTGTCTTTTATGCCGATCGCTCTTTTGCAAGGAGGCACTGGCGAATTCGTGCGTACTATCGCCCAAACAGTGATCTTAGCCTTGGTTAGTTCTCTAATTTTGTCCCTAACGATTATTCCTGTCCTCAGTTTACGTTTATATCAACTGACTCATCGATCGCACCAGACAAAAACCCATTGGTGGGATACGGGAATTAATTTACCGCTCCTAACGGGGTTATATCGCCAAATTTTGAAGTTAATTCTCTATTTTCCCGTATTAGGTCTGGTTATTGGCTTGATTGTCCCAATTACTGGCTTTGTTGTCGCTGGCACTCTCCCGGAAGAATTCTTTCCGCCGGCAGAACGAGATCAGTTAACCCTAGAAATCGAACTGGCCCCCACCACAACCCTAGAAGTAACTCAGGTAAAAGTGGCTCAAGCTGAAAAAATACTGCTAGATCATCGAGAAATTGGGGAAGTTCACTGGTTTTTAGGGCGTAATGCTCCCCCCTTCTACTATAATCTCTCCGATGGCGTCAAAGACTCTCCTAATTTTGCCCAAGCATTGATTCAACTTCGGCAAGTTTCTGATGAACCCCAATTGATCGAAACCTTACAAAAACAATTAAGTCAAGCTCTACCGATGGCAAGGGTATTAGTCAGCCCCCTAGAACAGGGTCCACCGGTGGGCGCCCCGATCGAAATTAGGGTTTATGGCTCAGAATTGGAGATGTTAAGGAAAATTGGCGAGTCCCTACGGGAAGAACTGGCAAAAATACCCGAAATAACCTATTCTGTTGCTGATTTAAGTGAAATTAAAGCTAAATTAGCCTTAAAAATTAATGAAGAAAAAGCTCGACTGATTGGTTTGGATAATGCGGCGATCGCCAGCCAATTGGATAACCTTTTAGAAGGTTCTGTGGGTGGCTCGATTTTAGAAGCAACGGAAGAATTACCCGTGCGAGTCCGAGTCGGTAATCGCGATCGCGAGCAACTGCCACAAATTGCCTCTTTAAATATTCTCGGTAATTCCGCCACTGCTGAACGGGCGAATATTTCCCTTTCCTCCGTGGCAGAATTTGATTTTCTCCCCGAATTAGCCACGATTCCTCGACGAAATGGCAAGCGAATTAATACGGTGAAGGCCTATGTTCAAGCTGATGCGATCGCTGCAACGGTTTTAGACGAATTTCGCCAAAACTTAGAATCGGGCAAATTTTCCCTTCCGGCAGGGTATCGGCTCGAATTTGGCGGAGAGGAAGAAGAAAGAGATACAGCTGTGGCTAATCTAATTGCTAGTGTGGGAGTCTTGGCGATTCTAATGCTATCAACTCTTGTTCTTTCTTTTAACTCCTTCCGTCTTGCTGCCCTAGTTACTGTCGTCGGTATTAGTTCAATTGGACTAGCCTTATTTTCCCTCTGGTTATTTGAATATCCCCTAGGATTCATGTCGATTTTAGGCACTATCGGCTTAGTTGGGGTTTCCGTTAATGATTCTATTGTCGTGGTAGCGGCTTTACAAGCTTTACCGCCCCATCTTCAACGCCAACGCAAGGCAATCCGGGAAGTGGTCATTGCTTCCACCCGTCACATTCTCACCACTACCTTAACCACCGTGACGGGATTTGTGCCATTATTCCTCTACGGCGGCGCTTTTTGGGAACCCCTCGCTATCTGTATTTCCATCGGGGTGGTCGGAACCACC
>NZ_JASJFG010000867.1:0-8162 GCF_030065375.1 Microcystis sp. M49636_WE2
AAGTCCATCCTTGTAAAGATAGTTTAACGGCAATAGCTCTTTTTAATTCTCTTGAATCTGGATTCGTTTTAATCCATTTATCTAGTTCCTCGATATCTTTTTTGATTTTCTGAGCCTTGTCCATAATTAAAGTTATTAAAACATTGACTTAGATTATAGCATTTTTTTCAGAAATTGGTTTCCACGTCTCAAATGTAAATGCTATATGATCGATTAATCTTTGTGTCCTTTGTGTCTTTGTGGTTCGTTCCACCCCCTCGCTAGGAGGAATGTATCTTAGAATACACTTTACCCACCAAATCCAAGAGAGCCAAAATTCTTGCGGTTAGGTTTTTCCTCGCTAATAAGTAGATAGGATTAAAATTACCCCTTGAAGATAGCTGAAAATCAATAGTCATCCCCATCATAACAAAGACTGGACACGATCGAGGGGCCAGTAAACTTTATAGGCTTGACCAACGATATAACTTTCCGACAAAAAACCCCAATCACGGGAATCAAAACTATGGTTACGATTATCTCCCAAAACAAACAGGGTTTTTGGGGGTACAGTCATAAATTCCATTTCATAATTGGCTAACTCGGCGGTGTAGAGTTCCTCGATAACTTGCCGGTTGAGATAAACTTTACCCCTGCGGATTTCAATGGTATCTCCGGCAATAGCGATGACTCGTTTGATAAAAAAATCTCCAGACTTAGGATCTAGTTGCCTAATTTTTTCCGGAGTTCTAAAAACAATTATATCGCCTCTTTTCGCTTGATAATTACTGGATTGACTGACGAAAACGCGATCACCTATTGCGAGGGTAGGTAGCATGGATTCGCTCGGAATCTGGAAAAATTCTATTTTTTGATGTAACCAATTGGGAAAATAATTACAGATAATTCCCCAAGTAAAAATCACTCCCACCATCAGTGCCAAAATGGAACGATAGGTGTGACGATGGGGGTGGAATTGATCGGGGAAAGTGTGATAAACGTGATAAATAGCGATCACTGTAACTAAAGGGGTAAGAAAGAGGATATTGGTCAAAAAATGATCCATTTTCAGGCTAATCTGGGATATAGTCAGAAAAATTATCCCTAAGATCACCTTATCGGCGTACAATTGCCCCAAACCTGGCATAATCCGGTTAGCGAAGACGGCAAACCATGGGTTTTTTTGTTTCCGGGGAATTTTCTCTAAGCTGTTATTCTGTCTGGAATCATAAACAGTCCAGTGAGCGTCAAAAATATTGCTAATGTAAACGATAACCAGAGCAACTATTCCCCCTAATCCCCAGCTTACAGGGCCATTGGGGCTAAAAATTGACCAAATTGTCACAATTATTAATATTACTTGAGAGATCGCCCAAATGGTTGCTTTTTGGTTTTTGCTAGCATACCATTGTCCCAAACCGGGGAAAAACATCGAGAGATTGACCGCTAACCAGGGATCTTTTGCTTGTGAATTAGTCGCATAAGGACGAGAAACAGCCGAAAAAAGGGAGGGTTTGCTCATAGTATAGACCTATTGCCAATTCATTTAACAGTAAACAGTAATCAGTGAAAACACAGTAGGAATAATACTGCTCGCTTAATACATACTGGTCACTTAAAACTCAAATCTGATAACTGATAACTGATAACTACTATAGCAATCAACAACAATTAATGCTTTTACTTCAATTTAGCACCTCTCATTACTGTCGCAAAGCTCGTTTAGCACTAGGTTATAAGGGGATTGATTACCAAGTAGAAAATCTCACCCCTGGACTACATATTCTCAAACTCAGACCCCTAACTAAAGGGTTAACCACTGTCCCCGTTTTAATGGCAGCAGATGAGATTATTGCCGATTCTACTGCCATTTTCAGATATTTAGAAAAAGTAGTTCCTTTCCCCTCTTTTATTCCCGATGGGGAAAAGGAGAAAAATCAAGCTTGGTTACTAGAGGATTGGTTAGATGAAAGTATTGGAGTAGCGACGAGATTTGTCTATTATAATTATCGCGCTGGAGAGGGAAAAGCGATCGATTCTTCCCTGAGTAGTCAAATAATTATTAATATCGTGCGACAACAATATAAAATCACCCCAGCCAGGGTAAAATTAGCGGAGGAGCGCCTAGAAAATGCCCTCAAGATTCTAGAATATTGGCAAAATCAGCCCTATTTGGTGGCGGATAAATTAAGTGTAGCCGATATTGCCGCCACTGCCCTACTCAGTCCTCTGGCTCTAATTCCCAGTTATCGTCAAAAATATCCCTGGTTGTTTGCTAGAATCGGGGAAATTCATCAACAGTGTCGAGAAAAATTGCCCCCCGGTTTAAATTAAATGCAGCGAACGATCAAAATTATCATCCTCATCTCGATCGGTTTCTTCTCGCCCCTAAAAGCCCTTGCTTTGCCCTCTCCTGAAGATATTCCCGAAGAAGTTTTACGAGCAGAAATTATCACTTCGGCTCGATCGCCCCTGGATAATCAACCCCTAACTGCGGCAGAATATGCCTTACTAGAAGAACAATTAGCCACCAGCATTTATTCCCCCCAAATTAATCCCAAGATTCGACAATTAATTGCCCTGAGAAGATTACAAAAACTCCTCCAGATTTTGATACCTTTCTATCGTTAATATCAAAATAGCCGATCTCCTTTGGCAAGATTGCATCTGCTAACCGAAAAATTTAGAGAGGATTGGAACAAGGCGATCGCTTTTATCGCCAGCAGACAAAAATCCCGTGTTATGATTAATGAAAAAATCATAAAGTTTTGTAACAAACCTTGACTGCTATCCTCCGCCCCCAAGAAAAGCCCCTGCTTAATCCTCCTTGGTACTCCCTGTCCCCTCTCTGGCAAGGAGACGAAACCGATGTTAAACAAGGTTTACCCCATAGCCAACTCGCGCCTCCTTGGCAGATTTTAATTCTCGGTGATGGTTCTCCCACCCGTCATTTACAACTTTTAACCGGTGAAAAAACGGAAGTGGATGTGATCGATATGTCCCCCATCGGCGATGATGAGGATGGCGCACCGATGAAAATTAGCCTGATTCCGGGGCCGAGATTGCGTCGTCAAGTCTGGTTACGCACAGCGAGCGGTCAAAGGTTAGCCTATGCCGCTTCTTGGTGGTCTGCCAATCAAGTGGACGAATATCTAGAAAATCGTTCCCTACCGATTTGGGAAAGTCTCTCGCGGCTGCACACGGAATTGTATCGCGATGTGCAGGGACTTTATTACGGTCATTCCCCGGAATTAGAAATAGCTTTTGGGGAAAAAGGAGCTTTTTGGGGTCGTCATTACCTATTTTGGCACGCTCGCCAACCCCTTACCCTGATTTACGAGGTTTTTTCTCCCTATCTCCGTAAATACCTCGGCGAAATGAGAATTGATCAATTAGAATAACTGCCGTAGATATTTCTATGTAGTTCAATTAGCTAATCTTTGGAGAGAATTAAATGATTTTTCTCCGTTAATTTTGCCATCCAACCCGGTTCAATCACAATCGTGCTAATTTTTTCGATAATAATTGCCGGTCCTGCCAGACAATCAAAAGGTTCCAGATCTGAACGCTGATAAATTGGCGTTTCCCGCCATTGATTAGCCATAAAAACCGCTACTCGATCGAGGATATGAGGTAATTCTCCCATCGGACGGGTGCGGGTTAAAATTGCTTCTTGGGGACTGTCCATAGTCTGGATCAATTCCACGGCAATCGACTCAACAATTAAAGCTTTTTGTTCTTGTTTAAACCCATAACGTCTTTGATGTTCCCGTTCAAAATCCTGACGCATTTGATCGCTAAAATTAACCGCTAAAGTGGCATCACTGCCTTGATATTTTAAACTAACTTGCTGCCGCACCCGATTATAACCCTCTAATTCCCGACCCGCTAAAACTTCTAATTCGTTCATTTCCGGGAGTAACTCCCCGATTAAATCGGCATTTAACGGCTGTTCGATCGCTTTTTCTTTAATTACCCTCAAATCGGCCAAACCCATGCCGTAGGCGCTTAAAACCCCGGCGTAGGGATGGAGAAAAATGCTTTTCATTCCCAGAGTATCGGCAATTAAACAAGCCACTTGACCCCCGGCACCGCCAAAGGTACAAAGAGTATAATCACTGAGATCATAACCCTTTTGTAGAGAGATTTTTTTAATCGCATTAGCCATATTTTCTACGGCAATTTGAATAAACCCCGCAGCCAACATTTCAGGACTATTATTACCCCCCATTGTTGCCACCAATTCTTGAAACTTTGTCAGCACAATCTCTCTATCTAGGTGTAAATTTCCCTCTTCTCCAAAAATAGCGGGAAAATAGGCATCTTGAATTTTTCCTAACAAAACATTAGCATCGGTAATTGTTAATGGGCCACCCCGTCGATAACAGGCAGGTCCCGGATTAGCTCCGGCACTTTCTGGTCCGACCCGAAAACGATAACCATCATAGACTAAAATCGAACCCCCACCAGCGGCCACGGTGTGAATACTTAACATCGGCGCTCGCATTCTTACGCCGGCAATTTCGTTATCTGTTTGGCGCTCGTATTCCCCTTGAAAATGAGAAACATCGGTGCTAGTTCCTCCCATATCAAAACTGATAATTTTGCTAAATCCCGCCCTTAAACTGGTTTGTACTGCCCCGACTATTCCCCCCGCAGGACCAGATAAAATGCTATCTTTACCCTGAAATTTATCGGCGGTGACTAAACCGCCATCGGATTTCATAAATAGTAAGCTAGTTTTCGGTAATTGCTGGCTAATACTATCAACATAGCGGCGTAAAATTGGCGATAGATAGGCAGAAACTACCGTGGTATCTCCCCGGGATACCAGTTTCATTAAAGGACTGACTTGGTGGGAAATGGCTAGATGAGTAAAGCCGATTTCTTCGGCAATGGCTGCCACTTGTTTTTCGTGGTCAGGATAACGATAACCGTGCATAAAAACAATCGCACAACTTCGGATACCCGCTTGATAAACTGGTATTAAATCGGCTTTAACTTGGGCGGGATTAACGGCGATTAATTCTTGTCCTTGACGATCGTAGCGTTCGGCCACTTCGATAACTTGTTCGTATAATAAAGAAGGAAGAATAATTTGACGGGCAAAAATATCGGGGCGATTTTGATAGCCAATTCTCAAGGCATCTTTAAAACCTTTGGTGATTAACAAAACCGTGCGCTCTCCTTTTCTTTCTAACAGCGCATTTGTGGCTACCGTTGTTCCCATTTTGATCACTTCGATGTTATCTAGGGAACCGCTAATATCTTTGATCCCTTGAATGACTGCATCTGGGTATTTTTCGGGATTTTCCGAGAGCAGTTTATAGAGAACAATCCACTGTTGATCGGCAAGGGGAACAATCAGAAATCTAGCGGCATCTCTAGCTAGTCGTTCAATAATTTCTGGTTGATCGATTATCGCCACGATATCGGTAAAAGTTCCCCCTCGATCGATAAAAAATTTTAACATAATCCCTTCCAGTTCTCAGAATCAATTAACAATTGCGCCTAATCCTTTTAAGATAAACTAGATTGATTTATCTGAGTAAGCAAAATGTCCACAGGAATCGCTATCTTAGGGGTAGGACGTTGGGGAGTGCATTACGTCCGTCATTTTTCTCAACATCCCTCAGCGCAAGTAGTGGCGATCGTTGATCCCTCCCCTGAAAAACTCCGTCTCTGTCGCGATCAATTTAATCTCGATACTAATAAGGTTATTTTAGCCAATGACTGGGAATCTATTCGCAATCACCCCGAAATCTCGGCTGTGGTCGTCGTTACTCCCGCCATCAGCCATTATCCCCTGATTAAAGATGCTCTTAATTTAGGTTATCACGTCCTCGCCGAAAAACCCTTAACCCTCAATCCCCAAGAATGTGCCGAATTAACGGCATTAGCGGCTAAAAAACAGCGTATTTTATTAGTTGATCATACCTATCTTTTTCATCCCGCCGTTATCACTGGACAAAAAGTCCTGCAATCCGGGGGTATCGGTAAACCTCTTTATGGTTATGCCACTCGCACCCACCTGGGGCCAGTTCGTCAGGATGTGTCCGCTTTGTGGGATCTAGCTATTCACGATATCTCGATTTTTAATCATTGGTTAAATAGTACACCAGTATCGGTACAGGCGAGGGGAACTTTCTGGCTACAACCTAATCTAGCCGATTTAGTCTGGTTAACCCTGATCTATGGCGATGGTTTTCAAGCGACTATTCACCTTTGTTGGTTGAATCCCGATAAACAGCGACGCTTAGGAATAGTTGGCAGCGAAGGGACTTTAATTTTTAATGAATTAGACTCTCGATCGCCTTTAACCCGACAAAAGGGCTATTTTGAACGTCAGGAAGCCTATTTTATTCCCCGGGGACAAGAGACGGAATCTATCCCTATTGCCGATGGTGAACCCCTGAAAGCATTGTGCGAACATTTTTTAGAGTCGGTGGCTACGGGTGTCGATTCTCCTGTATCTTCGGGATCGGTAGGGACGGAATTAGTCAAAATCCTCCAGGCAGCAGAATTATCTATAGCTAGAGGTGGAGAAATCCTGCGCTTAGAATAGGTAAAAATGGGATCGATAGGTAGGGTCTGCTGAAAAAGTTTTTCGTGGGGGTAGGGTGTGGGGTGTGGGGTGTGGGGTGTGAAGTATAACCTGATTTGCTATTGACGAGGAGTTTGTACGGCGTTAGATTTATTAGAGGTTTTCTTAATTTGTACCCAGTAAGAGGGTATCGGAAATTCTCTTAATCCCCCCTACAGCACAGGTTATGCCTTTTTGTCAACGGGGAAGTCCAGAACCCGATCGGTGCGTAGCGCGCTCGATCGCTAACGGATCAAATCAGCGACGGCATTAGAAAGCAAGCTCAGCAGCGACGAATTTTGACCGTCCGCTGCCACGCAGTGTTAGCTGGCGGTTCAAGGAAATAACTCAAAGTAATCGCAGTGACTTGGACGAATAATCGAAAAATCTCGGCGATCAAGTGTGTAAACGCGAGTAATAGTAAGCCTTTCAGCTATGGCAATGATCGCTGCATCTGTAAAGTCAAGCTGATTGTCAGCATATTGTTCCAATATCTCATGCACTCGTACCAAGTCTTCTGGGATTACAGGTTCAACTTGAACCGCATCAGGTGTCATACTGGATACAAAACGGCGCATTGCTTGGTGGCCCAATCTTGATGCAATCAGATAGCAGACCTCAGGCAGGACAACGACAGGTAGAACCAATGGCTCATTCACGCTTTGAGCAATAGCCAACACCCGTTGATGATTGCGATCGCCCTGATCGGTTAAGGCAAACAAAAAACTGGTGTCAAGTATCGCCGTCATACTGAATTGCTTGGGTTAAGATTCCAGCCGGACACCGGATCAATCTCATTGCCTAGAATCTCTTCATCACGTTCTGAAATATCCTCTTGACCAGAGTTGCCTAAACCTGCAACTGCAAGCAGAAAACTAGAAGAATGAGTGGTCAGTTCTCTTTGATAGGCTGCTTTATAGCGAAGATAGTCAAGAAAATTAGACAGTTCCACTAAAGCCTCATCAGGGAGAGCCTTGACTGCTTCAATTAGCGGTTGCCGTTCTATAATGCTTCTATCCATTACTAAATCTTAGATTAGGACTTCTCCTATTTTACTCCTCAACTCAACGAACAGGCTCACTTACTAACTATCACAGCAGGTAACACCTGAATACAGTCCGCACAAATTGGCATGAAGTCAAAGATCACAGTTGGGGGTCTGCCGTTAACCTAACCCACCAGAGCGGTGTACTGCTACGCAGTGCCTTCGACATCGCACTTAAATCCACAGTTTCCATCAATGTGCATGGTGCGTTCCCCAAAATCGATCGGTGGAGTAGTACCACATTAGGGAACGCACCCTACCAGCTGAATTCACCCGCCATTTTGGTCTATTTTCCAGCATCAGTCGCTTTTTATTAGTCGGGTGCAATGATTTGTTAGATCTCAAATTCGATTACAGTAGCAATGGCGGCTACAATTTCCAGTATTGTAATTTCAGAAACGCTTCCTAATTTACGAATAAACCTTTGTAAATCCACCCCCCTTAGTTGAAGAGTATCAATTGCAGAAGCTTTATTCAATCCATTGATACTGTTAGGTTCAATTTTAACGTGCCAGAAATTTGCTGAAAAATATGTTTTCCAGTCTGTAATAGGAG
>NZ_JASJFG010000426.1:0-4651 GCF_030065375.1 Microcystis sp. M49636_WE2
CAGTTTCATTACTGGGAAAACCCTGACCGCAACTACCCACCACTAAACAAACTCCATCGGGTTTTTCTCCTTTTCTTGCCTGTTTTGCAATTGCTGAAAAATGACCCATGGCATCGATTAATAAACGGGTTTTTAAAGTCATTTCTCCCGTTTTAACCATTACTCCATCGGGATGAATAATCCCCCCACTAAACCCCGAATTTTCTAATAACTTCCCTCCCGCTTCTAAAAACTTAGTTTTTAAAGTCTCTAGCAAATAAACCGGATTAACACCGATATTTAAAATATCTCTGACCCAAAGCTCATAACCTTGATAAAATCCCACCCTAGCAGGATTATATTCTGTCGCTATCGCTTGATTTAATTCAGCTTCGGTCAATAAATCTAACTCTAAAAAACTGCTTAATTCTAAACGGGAAATATTCCACTCCTGCTCACGACCGCGCAGAATACCTCTTTCTAATAATGCCACACGCCAGCCCCTGGTTTGTAAAGCAGCCCCGATGAAAATTCCCAAAGTTCCCCCGGCAATAACTAGATCAAAATCCGTATCTCCTAAAGATTCTTGACTTTGATTAATTACCGTGGGAATAAGCGGATTTTCTAAACGCAAAGCTTGCCAAGCTCGATCACTGGCTCGCAATTGTTGTAAACTCTGAGGAGATACTCGATCGAGTAAAGATGCAACTAAAGACATAATCTTATATCAGTTATCAGTTATCAGTTATCACCATATCCAGAGGAGAAAACTACTTAGATTGGAAAAACTTTTTCCCTTCTTCAACGAGTTTATTAATATCCTTGAGAGAAACCCCAAAAATCGCTAAAACTCCCGTAAAGACTAACAAAAAACCGATAAAACTATTCCGATCATAGAGAAATAAACCCACCAAAACGATAAAATAGGGAGAGAGAATTTTACTAATATTTTCAACTACAGTAACCACCTCTGGAGTAGGAGTCTCAACAAGATTAATATCGGTTTTATCCTGATCTGGTTCGAGATTTTGCTTAATCGAAAACATCACCTCCTGTAGGTCTTTTACCTCCGGTGGGTTCGGTTCCTTCCCTGGTTTGCCAAACATTTTTAACTCCCTCGCCAATTTATCCATATCCTCTATGGTAGCCAAAAAAAGGGCAAGCCGGAAAAGCGCGAGCAGGTCGAGAAATTCTCAGGGCAATTTTCCTTATAACCCCCTCGGCCTCGGCTGCTATAATCAGAGGAACAACTCCCAAGTTCGTTAACGGTACAAAAAAACTATGAATACCAGTCCAGACCGTGTGATTATCTTCGATACCACCCTTCGAGATGGGGAACAGTCCCCGGGTGCCGCTTTAAATGTGGATGAGAAGCTAACCATAGCACGCGCACTGGCACGACTGGGAGTTGATGTCATTGAAGCAGGTTTTCCCCACGCTAGTCCGGGAGACTTTGATGCGGTGCAGAAAATTGCCGCCAGCGTCGGCGGCGAAGCTGATAGCCCGATTATTTGCGGATTAGCCCGCACTACCCAAAAAGATATCAAATCTGCCGCCGATGCGCTCAGACCCGCCGCCAAGCCCAGAATTCACACCTTCCTAGCCACATCTGATATACACCTCCAATACAAACTTAAGAAGACTCGTCAGGAAGTTCTTGAGATTGTGCCGGAAATGGTGGCCTATGCCAAATCCTTTCTTAATGATGTGGAATTTTCCCCCGAAGATGCCGGCCGCAGCGATCCGGAATTCCTCTACCAAGTCCTCGAAAGAGCGATCGCCGCAGGAGCCACCACCGTTAATATTCCCGATACCGTCGGTTATACCACCCCTAGCGAATTTGGGGCTTTAATCCGGGGAATTAAGGAAAATGTCCCCAATATCGACCAAGCGATTATCTCCGTCCATGGTCACGACGATCTAGGGTTAGCGGTGGCTAATTTCCTCGAAGCAGTTAAAAATGGCGCTCGACAGTTGGAATGTACTATTAATGGTATCGGTGAGCGTGCCGGTAATGCTTCCCTAGAAGAATTGGTGATGGCCCTTCATGTCCGGCGCTCCTATTTTAATCCTTTCCTCGGTCGTCCAGCAGAGTCCACGGAACCTTTAACCAAGATCAACACCAAGGAAATCTATCGCACTTCTCGCCTAGTTTCTAATCTTACCGGCATGATCGTGCAACCGAATAAGGCGATCGTCGGTGCTAACGCTTTCGCACACGAGTCGGGAATCCATCAGGACGGGGTGTTAAAACATAAACTCACCTATGAGATTATGGACGCAGAATCGATCGGTTTGACCCATAATCAGATCGTCCTCGGTAAACTCTCTGGCCGCAACGCTTTTCGCTCTCGTTTACAGGAATTGGGTTTTGAGCTTTCGGAAACGGAACTTAATAACGCTTTCATCCAGTTTAAGGAAATGGCTGATCGCAAAAAGGAAATCACCGATCGCGATCTAGAAGCGATTGTTAACGATGAAATCGATACGGTTCCCGATCACTTCCGCCTTGAATTAGTACAAGTGTCCTGTGGAAATAGTGCCAGACCCACGGCCACGGTAACAATTCGCACTCCCGACGGTAGCGAGTTATCCGATGCGGCCATTGGTACAGGGCCAGTGGATGCTCTCTGCAAAGCGATCGATCGAGTGGTGCAGATTCCTAACGAATTAATCTCTTTCTCGGTGCGGGAAGTGACCGAGGGAATCGATGCTTTAGGAGAAGTGACTATCCGTCTCCGTTACGAAGGACGCACCTACTCTGCTCGCGCGGCCGATACCGATATTATTGTCGCCTCCGCTCGCGCCTACGTCAGTGCCTTAAACCGTCTCCATGTCGCACTGCAGCAGAAGGAAAAAACCCCCGAAATGCTACAAGTCTAGATAGGGTGTTAGGGTGTTAGGGTGTTAGGGTGTTACTTGAAATTCCCCCACTACCCCATCACCCCACTTCCCCACTTCCCCCCGCAACGCGCACGCAGTGACCACCCCACTTCATAATTCATAATTCCCATGGTGCTGTTGGAGAAAATCTTAAATTTGTCTCGCAAATTTCTAAAATGTTGCTAAGTTAATATTATGAGCTTGCGCTCTGATTAATCATGGTGCTAATGTACCAAAAACAGATTCGCGTAAAAGCAATGAGGGATGAAATTTATCCGTAAGAATCCGATCAAATTAAATACAATAGCTAAAGACTAAAGGAATTAGCCAAGGGCCAATAGGGATTATGTTCCCCTTGCCATTGGGAACAGTTAACCCGTCCAATAATTCCTTTGATTGTTAGCTATCTGGTCAACACCGCAGACAAACCGGCGATCGGATGCCAGTCCTCCAGCCATTTACCCAATTTTTGCAGGAGCCAGATTATGAGTTGACCGAGCTAAAACAGCATTCCGTGTCGCTAAAATCGCATCGACACAAGAGAATTTAAGCAAAGATCTTCTCCCATTTGTTGTAATTAAAGCTACAATCGGAAAAGTCTTTCCCCGTCTCGGATTTGAGACACAAATTCGTTCAGTATCACCTAGATTGAGATTCGATCTTCTAGTTTTGCACAGAAGGAGCAAGAGGAAAACGGCATGACGCAGGCCCACGATGTACTAACCCTTACCGAGCCGCAATTGGATTTAGATTTGATTGACCTAGACGAAGACTTCGATGATGAGGATATCGAGTTAGAGCTAGAAGAAACCAGCGATAGCAACGATGGCAAAAAAAACCGCCGCCTTGCCAGCGCTCGTCGTCGCGACGCGGCCAGAAAAAAACCCTATACGGAAGATTCGATTCGGATTTATCTGCAAGAGATTGGCAGGATTCGGTTATTGAGAGCGGAGGAGGAGATCGAATTAGCGAGAAAAATCGCCGATCTACTGAAATTAGAACGCATTCGCGAAGATTTTTGCCTCTATAGCGATGCTGAATGGGGAAAACAGGTTTTCCTGTTCGAGCGCATCGAAAGAATTATCGCCGAAAAATCGGAAAAAGAACCGAAATTATCGGATATTAAGGCTTATTTAGGGAAGACGGAGCTAACGGCTCCCATGGTAGAAGAATGGCTGGCGAAATCAAAGGAATACTTATCGGCCTTTAAGCGTCGATTGTACCATGGTCGTCGCGCTAAGGAAAAAATGGTACAATCGAACCTGCGTTTAGTGGTTTCGATCGCCAAGAAATACATGAATCGCGGTCTTTCCTTTCAAGATTTAATTCAAGAAGGTTCCCTCGGTTTGATCCGCGCCGCCGAAAAATTCGACCACGAAAAGGGTTATAAATTCTCCACCTATGCCACTTGGTGGATTCGTCAAGCCATCACCCGGGCGATCGCCGATCAATCCCGCACCATTCGTCTTCCCGTCCACCTCTACGAAACCATCTCCCGGATCAAAAAAACCACCAAGATTCTTTCTCAGGAAATGCGTCGCAAACCCACCGAGGAAGAAATCGCCACCAAGATGGAGATGACCATCGAAAAACTCCGTTTTATTGCCAAATCCGCCCAATTACCGATTTCTCTGGAGACTCCTATCGGTAAAGAAGAAGATTCCCGTTTAGGAGACTTTATCGAAGCGGATGGGGAAACCCCAGAAGATGAAGTTTCTAAAAATTTATTACGCGAGGATTTAGAAAACGTCCTCGATACCCTTAGTCCTCGCGAACGCGATGTGCTGCG